>JBHLKC010000104.1:0-6745 GCA_048887065.1 Candidatus Hodarchaeota archaeon | reverse complement strand
TACCGTCTTTGATACTTACTACTTCTGCATCAAATTCTTTTAGCCACATATCATCTAAATATAGTGCTTTGGCCATTTTTTCACTTCTCCATCTTTACAACACATATTCATTTGCATTCAATATAATAATTGAGTTAAATTAAAAATCAATCAGAGTATTGCTTTGATAAAATAATAAGATTATAAATATAAATAATTAGTTTGTGATAGGATATTTTGATTTATCTAGAAAAAATCGAGTCTAAGATTATTCTAAAACTTTTACTGGTTTGTGGAGAAAAATTAAAACGTTTTATGTTCTTAAAATATGAAAAAAATAGACAGTACAAACATTAAGAGCCCAAGTAATATAAAACTGATGTTTCCTAAGAAAGAGTCCCATTTTAATCTCCCAATTTTCAAATGAAAAAATCCAATCCACACTCCACCATAATTAAAAGTATCAACAAAGGCATGTGCAAATAGAGCACCAAATATTGAACCAATCAACATAATGAGCAGCTGACCTAAAAATCCCCAAGAAAAGAATATGATAAGAAATAGTAATGGGAGACAAAACAATAGATTATGGGTTGTTTTTCCTCTATGAGGAACAATTTGATTAAAAGTCAGTCGAGATATCTTTTGATCTTGATCTGGTAGTCGAGAAAAGATTGGCGAAATAATAAATATTCCAAATCCCCACATAAAAGGATGAATTTTAAATATCCCCAATAGAATGCTAACAAATCCCATACCGAAAACGACATGCGTCAAACCTTTCATTTCAGTTCACTGATAACATATTATGGGAATTAATAAGGTACCAATATTATAACTTGAGTAATAAGTATGTGATACCAAACTGCTTAGTAAACCCCGATTTTAAATTTTTTCTCTATTTATGCTGAAAATAAGAGATATACGATCATTTCTGTCAATATAATGAAAATACTTAAGGTGTGCTAACAATCCAGTTTTATTAAAAAGAGTTTTCTTGCAGATATAGCAGCTGAAGGTACCATGCCGACATGAAGTATGCTTCAAATGATTTTCGAGCCTCTTAATACTATAGAAGGTTCTTCCACACCATTTACAAAAAAATTCTTCCTCGGGTAGAGCTGATAGTACCCTTTCTCGTTGTTCCTTGGTTAAAGGCTTTTGGTATATTTTATCTTCATTTGATATAGGTAAAAAGATATTTTGATCTGTTAACGGCATCAAGGGATTTTGTTCAGAATATGGCATTGGATCAGTTTTTCCAAGAATTAGAAGTCCACCTTGGTTCAATAATTCGTAAAATTTTTTTATCAGTTGCTTTTGTTGTGACTTTTCAAAGTACATTAGAACGTAATGGCAAAAAATAATATCGAGATTCTTAAAAGAGAATGAATCAGACAAGAAATCTAAGTAATCGAACTTAAGAGATTTTCTAATATTGTCAGAGATTAAAAATTTTGAATTAGTGGAAGTGAAGAACTGATCTAAGATTGTGGGGGAGATTTCTTCGATTATTGATTATGAGTAAGTTCCTAATTTAGCTTCGCTTAGAATTTCTTTATTCTTACCTGTACCATAGTTTTTTATTCGATATCGTGATTTATAGCGTTTTAATGCTTGATAAATTACTATTGCAATAGAATAAGGTTCAGATCCATTAGCACAACCAGCACTCCAAATACGAATATTAGATTGATTTCCACGATCAACGACTTCTTTTACATATATTCTGAACAATGTTAGAAATGCATCAAAAAACCTCGGGATCCCTGAAAAAACTTGTAACATGAATAGAAAGACTATCTTTAAAAATGTTAAGCTCTGCTTCATTTTCTAATAGGTTTAAATAATTCTTGTATGTAGAGCACTTTTTTTTCCGTATATGTTGATATAAATGGGACAGAAAAGTTTTTTCAGAGTAAATAACAGCAAATCCTCTATTTTTCAAGAATAAGCTGATACATTCTACATTTTCAGAATCTGGATGCATCAGATTTTTGCCTCAAGATTAATCTAATCAGAGAATGATTATTAAAGAAACTAGGTATTGAAACTGACTATTCATTTCAATAATTCAGGAGGATATTAATAAGAAATTATTTTCACGCTCAAGAATTTCAAGATATTATTGAAAACAAAGAGATTTTAAGATGATTATTGTGGGATCAAGTATATCACGTTTATTATATTCTGAAATGGTTATAAGTGGATGATAATTGAATATAAAGTCACTCACTAGTCCAATTGACTTTTATTGAATTAATACGCTTGTATAATACCTTAGAGGGCGATAACAATAAAAATAGAGAACTTAGAACGAAGAAAAAAAGAGTTGGGAGCCTTCTATACTCCGTCTCATCTTTCAAGAAGATTAACTAAACTGACCGTTAATCACTATTTAATTAATAAAATAAACTCTATTTTTACTACAAAATTCGTATCAATAGAAGAAATTTTGACAAATTCTGTTGATTCTTCAATTATCGATCAATTAAATAATATTCTGAATGATATTAGGGTTTTAGATGGATCAGCAGGAGAGGGGGAATTTCTGCTTGCGGCTCTGGAAGTTATTTCCTCAATTAAAATTGATCTCGCTCAAAAATGCATGAATACACATTTTAACTCCATAGATGTAAAATTAGAGGTATTAAAGAATAGTCTGTTTGGAATAGAAATTAATCCTAAAACAATCATAATGTGCAAGAGAAGTTTATGTTCTGAATTTCCAAAATCGTTTATCCCATCATTGATGAAGCATTTAGATAATAAAATTATCAATGGGAACTTCTTAGATTGTAACTCTTCGAGTTGGACGTTTTCATCCTCTAATGAAGGTTTTGATATAATTTTAGGCAATCCTCCTTGGGGTGGAAAATTAACCAAAGAAGAGAAAAACTATTATCAAGAAAAATTTAATCTAGAAAGCCCTAAGAGAAATTTGAATTCTTTCGAATTATTTGTCTACCAAGCATCAGAATTATTAATTCCTTCACAAGGTATACTAGCATATCTCTTACCAAAAAACACAACACGATCCAATCAATACACTCACCTTAGGAAGTATATTGTAAATAATTTCAGAATTCTTTTGTTGAATTTCCATGGTTTATTTCAAGATGTTACCCAAGAATTTGTTTTTCTAGTTGCTTTGCGATCACGTGATATACCAGCTAATCATAAGATAATTGTTGATGAAACGATCCATATTCCTCAATCTAAATATCACACTAATATTGATTACATCTTCACTCGCACCTTTGATTCTCAAGCTCAGAAATTAGTCCAGCTAATTCTTAAAGATTCTCAACCATTGAGAGAGTTTCTTACAATACGAAGAGGAGAAGAGCTTTCTAAAAAAGGAGGACTAATGTATTGTCCCTATTGCTCAAAATGGGTTCCTTTGTCAAGTCGAAGACGAAATATTATTTGTTCTCGATGTTTGAAGGCCTTAGATACAAAAACTTTAGAGACTAAATATATTATTCAAAAGGATCCTGATTTAAACCATACACAGCCGATTTTGACTGGAGATGACTTTGAAGCATTCAGTATTTTAAGGACTCATTTCATAGATTCATCAATTGAATTCCAATCTAAGAAAAATCCTGAGATTTACATATCCCCCAAGATAGTTATTCAGAAAATTAAGCGAACTCCATGTGCAGCATATGACTCAACCAATTATTGGACGACCCAAAATGTCTATAATTTAAGATTATTACCTAAATATGTCAAATACCCTGATCTACTATATTATATACTTGCTATTCTAAATTCAAGTTTGATTCACTGGTACTATGAAAGCCAATTTAATTTGGGTTCTAAATACACAAATGCAATAAGTATTAAAAATCTTAAACGGCTTCCAGTAAAAAGACCAAACATTAATAATCCTCTTTTTCATCAAATTGTCCAATTAACCAGAGATATAAGTGAGAATGAAACAGCTAATGCTTTATCCTTTTATCATAATAATTTAAATCAACTGGTACTAAAATATTACAATTGTGATAATAAACTGTTTCCGTTTCTTCATTCTTTGTAGTTTTCTTTTGCTTTATACCTTTCAGGCTCAGCAAAAAAATCAACAGTCCGAACAGGCGTATGGAATTTAGCTTGATGAACCGCTCCTGCAGGAATAAAGTAAGTATCCCCTTTCTGATATTTCAGAGTTTTCCCCTCAATAGAAAGAGACATTTCACCATCAAGAATAATTCCAAATTGGGCTCCATGCTTGTGAGGAGGAACGCTACCTGGTGATTCAATTTCAAAGAATACGACTTGATACTCAATTCCTTGAGCAATCCAACCTTGAACACCTGTAAAAGGGATATCAGCTTGGGGGAGTGAAGTTATAATCTCTGGGTACGGATTTTTTGTCATATGGATCATCAATTCTTTAGAAATCCTAATCCTTCTTAAATATATATTGTAATTGGCAAAATTAACTATAATTAGGAATTACTTCAGTTTTAAAGTCATATAACTCAATCAGATAAGAAATTTTCAAGATTTGACTGTTTAAGCGATGGAGTAACAGTTCTCCCGAACCGTGCTTTTTCATAAATTATTGATTCATATTCTTTTCTAATTTCAAATCCTACAACGTCACGGTTGTTGAGACGGGCGGCTAGAATAGTACCTCCACTTCCAGAGAATACATCTCCAACTAGATCACTAGGTGAACTAGAGGTACATATAAGTTTCTCTAATAGAACGACAGGTAACTGGCACGGATGTCCTTTTATTCTATGTGGGTCGTTTCCCCTGTTATATTCAGGCCAATAGAATACATCTTCATCATAGTGTTTTTGTTTATAAAACTGATATCTTCTTTTATCTTTAATAAGAAGAAGAATATGATAATGGCTTGTAACAAAACGTCGTTTTGTAAAAACCCCCCAGGAAAACTGCCAGATAGCATGATTTAACATTTTAAATTTCGATTTAGCAATTGCATTCAAAATTGGCCTAAGATTGGTCCAACCGGATATAATGTACATGCTTCCATTATTAATTAAAGCAGAATAACATGATCCAATCCATTTCTTAGAAAACTCAAAATAAGTCTCAGGAGTGAATTCATCTTGATAAAGGTCGTATTCCTCAGGTCCATATTCATGGCTAGATTTGTTGAATTTTATGCCAAATGGGGGATCAGCTATTATTAGGTTAAAAGGCCTTTCTTTTGCTTTTTCAGGCAGAGTTTCATTGACGTCTCCTATTATGAGCTCGTATTTTGATTCTCTCAACATTAAAGTCCCTTGGAAACATATAGTTATATTGGTAATTTTACTATCTCACGACACGCTTCCCAAATCTCATTTCTTGTTAGAAAATGATCTGAAAGGCCACCTACTTGGTACTCAGAGTCTAGTTCAAGAAGAGTACCATAATAAATTGTCAGATAATCTAAATCTTGTACTTTGATATTTGCTTTTTCATAAATTCTCAAATTCCTTTCATAATTCTTTTTAAATAAATCTTTGAAATCCTCTAAGTTAATGGCATTTTGAGAAAGTTGTGAATGGATCCGACACACAATTATCAAATCAAAAGCAATAGCTTTCTTATTCTGAATGTTCAAAGTGTTTCGAGCTTCACTTGGAATAGGATGCGCTTTAACAACTTTGAATCCAGCATTTGATATAACTTTTGCCAATTTGAGCCAAGTTTGACTCAAGGAATGATGAAAAGTAAAAACAAATAAACCATCAGACTTTAATTTTGATTTAATAGCACTAAATATTTCAGTTAACTTTTCATAATAATTTAATGATCGTGTTCGACTCTCAATTGCTTCAGTGCTTTTGGGTGTTTCACTTAAGGAAAAAAAAGGGTAACGATCCTTAAGGATTATGCGTAACCATATATAAAAGAAATCAGATAATTCAGAATAGTTCACGTTGTCAGCATAAGGAGGATCTGATACAATTAAATCAGTTAAGAAAGGAACTTCTTGAATATCACCAGAATCCTGACAAATTAACATTATATTTTCATTCGATGAGAAAACTCCTGATTTATTATCTGAAACTAATCTACCATCAATATTCCCAGTGTAAATTTTCTCTTTTTTCTTTTTATTACCATCCAGAGATACAATTCGATAATTATAAGGTCTATAATTGTATTCTTTCCCTTTAATGAGACGATCAAGGCATTTAATCCATGATCCTCTCCCATATTTAGTCCCCCAAACATTATTCTCTGCGAAGGTAGAAAGAGGATGAAAATCATGTCTAGCAAATATGCCTTCAACTTTCTGCCCTTTTAGTGAATAACGTGTGAAAATATTATTATGATTTAATAGATTGATAAACGCTGCAAGAAACATCTCTTGATATAATGAATCTGACATCTGGTGAATGTATTCAAATAAAATCGAAAGAGCTAATATTTGGCGCTTATTGAATAATTGAACCCATTTTTTATAATTATGATTGTGAAGGGTCTTTGTAGCTTCTCCAAAGGGGATTTTCTCTGAAGGCCACAGTTTTTTTCTTGAAACTTCATTCCATTGAACTTCAGCATCTTTATAAAGTTCAAAATCAGATTTGGAAATTCCTTTAATGAATTTAAACCTTGTACTTCGAAGAAGTGGATCGGTGGTTTTCTCTATTGCGCAATGAGGGCAATAACCCTCAATCGCAAATAATTTGCTCTTTAGGAATTCTTCATTTATATGTAAGACTTCTAATATATTTGTTGTTTCCCCACATTTTCTACAGGTACACATATTACGTCCTTGACGATTTCCCTT
>JBHLKC010000103.1:0-10512 GCA_048887065.1 Candidatus Hodarchaeota archaeon | reverse complement strand
ATTCCTGCTATTAAGACGGTGCTATTTTTAATTATGTTTTGATCCCAAAGTTGTAGCCGTTCTTGTCGGTCGTATTTTGAAGGTCGAACATTATTCATTGATGATTCCTTTCAATGTAAAATACTAAAAGGGGTTATCCCCCCTTAATTTGATCTGGAACAATCATTAATATGGCATTTTGCTCAACACCGTAGGAAGAAAGGTTATTTGATGGATTCATTCTTCTTCCTTTAAATAATAAGGCAATAGGAACAACCTCTGGGATATTAAACGCGTCTCGGGCTACATTTATTGCTTGAAAAACTGTTCCATTAATATTAATATATTTTTCACGAATATTTTGATCTGGAGGAAGCTGAGGATCTTTAAATCTCACTTTGATCATTTTTTCAATATCATCACTTGAAGATTTCTTACTATCAGTATCAGAATCCCATACTACATCTTTTTTTCCGCTAATTTTCTTCACCTCAAATATAAGTACTAGACATAAAATAAACGTTCGATTTCAGCAAGAGTTGTAAGAAGATCAATTCTTCCTTTAGCATAATCTTCTAAGGGTCCACGGATTAAAGGATATCTAGATAATATCTCACTTTCAAGACCTATAGGTAAATTTTTCTTTCTTTTTATGATAAAATTTATAATTTCTCCATTTTGAGCATAGAACCTTACAAGTATTTCTTTTTTAGTTACAGATGCATCATAGTTTGTAAGAATCTGGTTCACAAGCGGATCTCGATCTTTAGAAACACTGGGTGCGGGTACTTCTGTTTTAACTGGTTCTCCCATTACTGTTGGTAGTGAAATTTCCGCTTTTTGATAAATCTCTTCTAAAACATCTAATACTGAACTAGAACCAGGAGTCCATTCTTTCATTGTACTTAAATCGTTAATTTCGCAGTCTATGATTTCTCTTAGTTTTGAAGGACCATCAATATAGGGACGATCAGGTAAGTCGTCTAGTACAAGTAAAAGAGGAAATGCATATTCTCTAACTTGCATTTTTATTCTTATCTTACCTACTTCATCCCCTACAAGTTCACCTGGAAAATTATCAAGGATATTTTTAGATTCTTGATAAATTCTGTAATAGTCTTCTGCTTCAGCCTCCTCATCGATTGTTTTTGCTTCCGAGAATGGTACCTCAGATCGTTTAAGATAATTTGTCAGATCGCAATATTCACATTTCACAGGATGCTTAAATGTTGGTTTTACTGGAAGTGGGGCTCCACATCCGTTACATTGCGAAATGTCAGTAATAGACTCGTTACTCATAAAAATCACCAGTTCACTGTCAAGGATTTAACCAAGTAAACTCAGCTCCTATAGCTTAAAAATAATGCTATAATGCACCAATTTGTAACCATACAAACCACAGCTTTAAATATCAAAAACAGTTAATAAATTTACAGGTTATATATAGCTTTATTTGAAAATTAATTTTGCATTGGTGTTAGGATTTTGCAGGATTTACACTCTAGACGACTAAGAGAAGAGTTCAAACGAATGTTGAAAACCTACCCTCCAAAAACAAGTCCAATTAAATGGCAGATCGTTGATAACGATTTACATCACTATAGCGCATGGATAAAAGGAAAAAAGGGAACTCCTTACGATGGGGGAACATGGGAGATCTGTGTTGACCTTCCAAGTGAATATCCCTTTCGTCCTCCTATTGTAAACTTCTTGACCCGTATTTGGCATCCTAATATAGCAATTGGTAAAACACAATGGAAATGGGGTTCTAATGTCTGTTTAAGTCTTGTAAATTGGAATAACCTTGGTAAAACCGGCGGATGGAAAGAAACAATAACACTTCCTAGCGTTTTTGAGCATATTGATATGATGCTTGACGTTTATCGTGCAACTGGGGATGCAGATTTTCCAGAGTACCTTGTTGACCCTGGTGATCCTTTTAATCCTGAAGCTGGAAAAGAAATGCAAACAAACTTTGAAAAATATTGGAATAAAGCTGTAGAATGGACCAATCAATATGCAAAATGATTAGGTCGGATAAGGTAGGTTTCATATAATGTCTGAGAATGAGAAAAGAAGAGAATTTTTTTCTCAAAATTCTGAATCAGAATCAGATGAGAATGAAAAACTAGCAATTATAGATTCTACTATTAAAAAAGCGAAACCTGTTCGCAAAGATATTTCATTAGATGTTAAAGTTAAATCGGTAACCATCTTAGGTCATCTGATCAGCCACATAACCGATTATTCCGTAAAAGCAAAACCAATGGAAGCTATAGGTCTATTAGGAGGGAAAGTAGAACGACCTCATGAACTGTTAATTACAAAAATTCACTATGTTACAACGGGAGATGAAATCTCGGTTTCATTTTTAGAAGACGATTTTGAAGCTTTTGAAGAAATATTGGATGATATCTCATACTGTCTTGGTTGGTGGCACTCCCATCCAGGTTATGGTCTTTTTCTCTCGCAAACTGACATTTCAACCCATATATATTCCTTTCAACTTCATAATGAGCACTCGATTGCACTCGTGATCGATCCCACTAAGATTTATCGTAAAGACCGAGCAGAATTCAAATGTTATCAAGTTGTTGGCGAACAGGGAAACTTTGATTATAAAGAAATAGCCTCTTATATTCGAGAATGAAATTATTTACTTTCTTTAAGTAGAAATTAATCAAATCCAAGTTTCTTAGAAAACAATATATAATAATTCAAAAATTATCTTCCATGGAATAAATGGTCTCCCTTTTAATTCTTTCAGAGTTAGTAATAATATCATCAAATCGATTTTTCCTTCAAGCTTCCATCTTAGAGTACTTGATAACATTTTTACCTGCATCATTTATTTTATTCTATACCGTCTATCTATTATGGGCTGGAAGGAGGAAAAATCACAAGATCATTAAGTTAGCAAGAGAGGCCTTGCTTGAAATTTTTTCTGAGGAATTTGATGATTTAATTGTAGATCAAAAATCCTCAAATGGTGCCTTACTACTCCCAAGCTATAAAAAATCCCAAAACATTTCATTCAAAGATTTTCGTGTAGTTTTTGCTTTAGAAGAAAGGCATTTAATGTTATCAGTTATCATCTCATGGTTTTCAGGTGTAAATGATTATATAGCTCTTGAGGCAAACGCTATAAAAGGAAAAATTGCCACAAAAATTCAAATAATTCCAAAACACGAAGAAGGTCAAATAAAAAAACATCAAGATCTCTTGTTCAAACTAGTTGATATTGAACTTAAATTAGCTAAATTCGATGATTTCTTTGTCATAAAAGCGACCGATCAAAGAAGCGGTACGTATTTTTTGGGAGATAGGAATCTAATAAAACTAATTTATAGTGTTCGCGAAACACTTGTCCGAATATCCATTGATTCTGCGGATGATCCATCGGTTCGAATTTATGCAAAGATTGACGATCAATTAGACCTAGAAAAGCTAAGAACCCTATTTGTAGCTCTTTGTGAGCGTGTTAATGAGGTCTCGGAAAAAGTAGTTATGAAAAGAGGACGTACATAGGTTCTAGCGTAAGAATATGGGTTATTCTACATAAAAATGGAAACAAAAAACCTGAATAAGATATTATAACATTTCAAGCTTTTCAGTAACTCTTTGTCGAAGCCATTCAAGCCCTTCTTCTACATTAAAGCCAGTTTTAGCTGATGTGGGAACAATCGCATAAGAATGAGTTGTTACTTTATGGAGATTGAGAGCACGGGCAACCTCACCAGCAGAAGCAGCAATCTCAAGATCCTGTTTATTTGCAAGAACAAGAATCGGAATGTTTTCCACTCTATCATTATCTAAAACATATTTCCATAGTTCAATTTTCGCTTCGTCAAACCGTGGACGATCTGCAGAATCTATAACGTAAACAATCCCCATTGAACCTGCCATATAACTTTCCCAAAGGGATTCCCGAAAAGCCTGTTGCCCTCCAATATCCCAAGAGATAAAACGAACATTACCAGAACTGAATTCATCAACATTCATGCCTAAAGTTCTGAAAGTACTGCTATCAAATTCACCAGAAGTAATTCGTTTTACAATGGTTGTTTTTCCTGCATGATCAAGGCCAAGCCAAGCAATTTTTACAGTCAACTTTTCTTTGGCAAATTTTGCACGAAGTTTGGAAAGGAAACTCATCTTAGACACCTATTTGCGACGAAATCTTTCACTCATCCACTGCCATGGTTCATCGACCCCTTCTCCTGTCAAAGCTGAACAGGGGTAAACTGCAAAGGTTCTTGGTCTTGCAGCCATTTCTATTTCAAGTTCTAAAGTATCAACTATGCTTTTTAATGACATTGCTTCAGCTAAGTCTTGCTTATTTGCCAGAAATAGAAAAGCAGAGTCTTCAGGTGCCCATTGAATGACTTTTTTCAACCATCTCCCTGCATCTTCTACTTTAGTTCTGTCTGCAGAGTCGAAAACGAAAACTACACCTGATGCTTTTGAAACAAAAGGTTCCCAAAGACTTGATGGATATGTGGGTTGCCCTCCCAAATCAGCGGCCATAACTTCCATATCACCAATTTGTAAAGTCTCTATATTCATACCCATGGTGGGAACAGTCTCTATATTGTCTTCTCCTTTCAATTTTTTTACTAGAGTAGTTTTTCCTGCATTTGCGAGACCTACAAAAGCAATTTGATTCTCTATATTACGACCAAATAATTTTGTTGGCATATGAGTTCCCTTTCAGACTGATTCAAGTAGGAAAATGGTTTTATTGCTATTGATGAAATTATTTTAAGCTTATTTTGGTTGCTAGATTTATTAATAGGGGAAAGTGGTTCTTCTTGGTGTTTGTTTCAAGAGTCAAGATGATATTTAAAAACTATTTCTGAAAATTTTGTACACGTTTTTCAGTGTTTATACAAGTCGAGTAAATATTGGTTGTTGAGAGACCAGCTTTGGAAAAACCCTAGAAAATGATGGTTTTTTTTCTGTATGCTTCGTAATATAAGTTATTACTTCATCAAGAGTTTGAATTTCTTGGTTTTTTTTCCTTCGATACCGAACATTCACATTCTTTTGTTTCATCTCCCTTTCGCCTACAACAAGGATTACTGGAGTCCACATTTTTTCTGCAGCCCTGATTTTCTTACTTAGAGATAGATCTCTATCATCAATTTCGACTCGAATACTTTTATCCTCTAGGGATTTAGCGATGGTCTTAGAATAGGATAGAAACTTTTCTGTAATTGGTAGAATGCGAACTTGAACTGGAGAAAGCCATAATGGAAGCTGTGGTTTGATGCCTTGAGCTGATTTTTTAATCTGATCTTCGAGTATTCCGTATATTACGCGTTCAGTAGATCCTGATAAAGAGCAATGTAAAAGGAAAGGTCGTTTTTCTTCTCCCAGGTCATTTACATAACTAATGTCAAAGCGTTCTGAGTTCTCTACATCAATTTGCACAGTAGACAAAGCAGCAGCTTTCTTTTGACCATCGACAACATTAAATTCAAACTTTAATATCCAATAGGCGTATCTTGTATCGAATAGCTCGAGCATAATTGGTTTATCAAGTTCATTTACCAAAGACTTGATCCAATCTTTGTTTTCTTCAAAAAAATCCCATGTCATTCTAAAAGCTGTCTCAAAACTAATCTCAATGTCTTTCATATACTGTATTGCTAGCCTGAATTGAGCTTCAAATTCCTGTTTGGCCGTTATCATATCTATTGTCGCAGTATGTAAGTCAGGCATTGTGAAAGCTCGTAAACGTCGAATCCCAGCTAGTTCACCACGTTGTTCACGTCTAAATGACTTTGTCAGCTCAAACATTTTAAGGGGCAATTGTCTATAGCTAATTATTGCATCAGATAGAGCAAGAAATTGACCAAAGCAAGCCGAGAATCTGAGAAAAAAATCTCTTTGACCCGACTTAACAACATATTGTCGAGCAGGAAATCGTTCTAGATATTTCTTGAGAGAAGGATGTTCATAAGAATAAATCTGAGGAGTCTCAACAATTAAAGCTCCATACTTAGCTGCCATTTCAGTAACATGGTTCTCAATCAGCTGCTTAACAATAAACCCTCTTGGTAAAATACGGAAATTTCCAGCATCACTACCCTCCTCATAATCCACTAATTCCAGCTTTTTCATTACTTCAACATGTTGCGGAGGAGAGCTAACAGTTCTATCTTTTGCAGTTTCATAATGAACAAAAGTATGAAAGTCCATTTGATCTTCGAAATTATAATCTTTATATGGGATTAATTCTCCTGTTTGGGTAAACACAAAGAATTGAGACTTGGTTTCATCTTCAGCTTGCAATGCAGTTGTAACTTCGACTGAATCACGATAGAGCTTCTCTTTTTTTTCTCCAATGATCTCTTTTGAACGCTCTGCTAGAGCGTGACCTTTACAATTGATGCTAAAGCTCTTGTAATAACCAAAAGGAGCTCTGATGGCATCTATATCGTTTCTACCTTCTTTAAGATGTTTGAAAAGGTCTTGAAGAATTTTTAAGGCGATATCTGGTTTTGCAGGTAAAGATTTAGCTAAATGAACCCATGGATAAAGAATTACATTAGATTCCTTAATGTCCAATAAGGCTTCTTTTATCTCAATTACTGCTTCTTTAATAAGTTGAGTTGTATTATTAGAATCAGTGTTTTCTATAGATATAAATACCACTAAAACGGACTCTTGTGTCTGATATTCTGCTAAAACCTCTGTTAATGGCTCTGCGTTACTAATAGCTTTGTCATTAATTTTCCAATGGAAACCCTGTGAATGTATAAGCAATAATTGCATTTTAATCACGTTCAATGCTTAAATTTATCTGACACATCTGAACTATCTATTTTTTGCTTGAATAAAGCTAGTTAACTAAAGCTTTTCAATAATTACTATTCTGAAGTTGGTTTGCTAATTTACGATAAAAAATTCTCTACGAAGAATATCACAGATGAATCGGGGATTCCTAACTCAATGAAGGTTACCCAAGCTTTTGTTTTATCATAACCTTCCGTAATGGTTCGTTCGGTCATAAATTCGTAATATTCATGAGGGAAAACAACCCATTCTGTTGCTTTTTCAACATAATAATCAGGAACGACCTTTGACCAAGGTTTATAAAGAAGTGTGGCAATCTTGATTTCCTTCGGGCTCTTTAAATTCAGATAATCTATTGCACATTTCAAACTCTCACCTGTATCAGCAAGATCGTCAACTAAAAGGATTTTTTTTTGAAAAATATCAACAGTGACATCTTGTGAGATTATTGGCTTGGTATGGGTTTCTGCTATTCCAGTATAAAATTTTATTTGCAAAGTGGCTAATATTGAAGTAATTTTTCCCTTCTTTAAGGGAGTTTCTGCTTCAAACATATCACTTAATAATCTGGCGGGGATCCAACCACCTCGGCTTATTCCCAATATGATTTCTGGTTCGAATCTATCATTTTTCACTAAATGAAAAAGGCTTCTAGCTAATTTGTCAATATCTTGCCAATTTAGAATTTTAAATGAGACCATCTCGCCAATCCATCTCTTCATACAATTTCAATCGGATGAAAGTGTAATTTTTTAGGAAGATTTAAGATGACTTACTTATTAGATTTTGCGTTTTTCATTAAAGGAGCGTCGTTTAAATAACCCAATACATTATCGAGAAGATAGATAAAACGTATTTCTTAGTTTTTACGGGTTCTTTACTTTCACCTTGTAGTCCAATGAAAACTGTAAGTATTTTGAAACAAATTTCATCTGATTTTGGATTAATTGCAGCGCAACTTCTTGACAACCGTTTTGTCTGGGGACGTCAGCATTTATTCTCTGCAATCTGGCATGCTTACAACGCAGAAAAGAATGATCGAATGATCTCAAAGACTTTATCAATGGAAATATTACTCTATACTGCTGGACAACGCCAGATAAAAAAAGCTATCAAACTCTTGGGAGTGAAAAACAATACCAAGGACGTTCTTGGAATATTGATTGGGGATAATGAAACTCCTCTAATTAAAGCTTGCTTTGAAATCCAAAAAGAGCTAAATTTACAGCTTAATCTCAAGATATTAGATGATTTTTCAGCCAAAGAACAATTTTTTATTCAAATGTTAATCAAAGATGGTTTTTCGGCAGAAGAATTCACTTTTAATGAGATTAAAAAAGCAATTATGCAAAAAATCGCTCTATTAGCAATAGAAAGTTAATAAGAATCAGTTACTTACATCATTTTAGCCAATTTTACCATATTGATCTCGAAATGTGGTTCCATAACTGTTACTCCTGTTATATTTCGTATAATTTCAATACGCACTTCAAAATCAGGATCAGATAAGTTTACTTTTCCCCAATTGATTAATTCAGCCACTTTTTCAATTACATGAGAAGATCTCAAATTAGTCTGTCGCTTTCGTACATGAATTTTCCAAGAATTGTTTGGTCTTATTTTTAACTTTGCGAGAGACAATGCATGTTCAATTATTAATGGGAGATGTGTTTTTATCAGTTTTTCAAGAGGAACGATTTTCAAACAGGCAATTAGAGGGCCTTCTGTATCAATATATTCCCGAATTCTATTAATTACTTCAAATAAGTTCACTTCATTTTCTGAAAGGGATAATATTGCTAAGCCAGGGACAAAAGACCTTCTTGGTTTAACTTTATATTTTAAAACATCAGAAATGACATAATAAGCTTCAGATAGAGCATCACGTTCCAAAGAACGCTGGGAGCTGACTAAAAAGCTCACCGCAAATCTCGCACCATTTGATTCACTCGTTTTGGATTAACCAAGCTGAAGAAATTATGTCTGTTGTGCCACATTTTGGGCAAGAAGGTTTGGTAATGTAAATTCCGTCTTCATCTTCAACTGTAATAAATTTTGCTTTTTGAAACCGATTCTCACATTCTTTGTTCTGGCAAACATAGACATCTGGCTTTTCAACCATTAAATTACAACTCCTTAATCACAAATAATCATAATTACTAATTTAAAATTGTTTATGACCAAATTCAAGAATATCAGTTATATTGAAAACACCTTTAGGTAAACTAAATCTGTTTTTATCCCAATCCGCGATAATAAGTCGTCTCCAAGTGGCGAATTGAAGTTGGGAAAAAACTTTTTCTTCATCTTCTTCGATATATTGAGCGATATTTTTGAGTTCCCCATCTGATTTCTTAACTGCTAATAGTATGTTAAAATATTGCTTAATCGCGTTTAAAACAATCAGGCCTAAAGCCCGTTCAATATTGTCTCCTGTCTTCGCTGAAGTTCCTATAACAGAAATCGTTTCTTTATTTTTCCCTAGAACGGCATCTGCAACTTTTTGAGGGGTTTTTGCTCCTTTTATGTCTTGTTTATTCGCACAAAGTACAATGGGAACTCCTGGTAGAATTTCATACACCTCCCGTAATAGTTTTTCAGCCTCCTCGAATGACGCTATATTTACCGAATCGACAACAAAAAGAATGCCATCGGCTCCTTTACTCAGTATTTTTCGGATGATTTCAAACCGTTGAAGCCCTGGAGTGCCGAATAAAAAGACTTCAACGCCATATATCTGTGTTCGGCAATGATCTAAAGCAACAGTTGTCCCTCCGTAGTCAATAGAGATCGCAGAACCACCACAAATATTTTGGACTACTGTACTCTTACCACTGTTATATGGCCCAAGGAGTACAATTTTCATTTTGAAGACCTCTTTGGATAGACAGATATAATTCGTATAAAATAGCTTTCTAAATCTTAGAGTAATGATTTCGTATGCTGAGACGATTATCCTCTAAACATATGTCTAATGGATCCTCGTTCTTCGCCTTATAAAGATTAGCTTTTACTTACATTATTCTTCTCTGAATCATTTAGCGTTCCATTCTTTAGATTTAATAGAAATTCTATTTTCATTAGAATCGTTATAGTAAAAAAGTTAAAGCTTAATGAGGGAATATAGCATGATGATTTTGTCATTCTATTCAAGTGTCGTTTTAATCTTAATTTCTCTAAGATCATCAATAATTCAGAGTAATTATGTAAAAAACTCAAGAAATTATTTTTTAAACTGTTGATTGAAGTATAAAGCTCTTAATAAGTTATTCATTATAGTAAATCGCATTGTTCAACTTCCATAAGGCATTAAATATAAAAGAAGCATAAATAACGACCCTTGCTATAAAGCAAATTATTATTATCCTTATAGGTGTGTAGTTGAAGCTAATAATTTAAACAAGATTTCTTTAGAAAGATTCCTTAAGGCTAAATATTGGTTTTCTGCTACTCTAAATTAGTAAAAAAAACAAAAAATAAAAACTGAGTAAAAATCGGCTGTTTCTTAAGAACTATAAGAGGAGACGAATCAGAATGGCAGAGTCTATTTATCGTAATTTTTGGTTATCAGAAGAGGTACGCACTATCCTCCTTGGCATTTTAATGTTTTCAATTTGCTTTCTAATGGAATTAATATTCCTATTTTTTCCTAATGAATTACAAAATTCCTTTTTATTTTTCCTTTACACTGAAATCCCACTATTTGGAGGTACATTCACCCCTATTCTCACT
>JBHLKC010000102.1:0-10554 GCA_048887065.1 Candidatus Hodarchaeota archaeon | reverse complement strand
GGATTAACTTTAAAACCTGGTAGAAGCAAAAAAGAGTTTCTAGATACTATTCAATCACATTTTCCAGAATTACACCCAAAATATGTACAATTATACAGTAAAAATAACAGATATGGAAATTTAGATGTCAATCAATTTAGAAAAATGGGATTAACCTGTCCAAAAGTTAGAGGATTTAAATTAGGGTACGAAAATGGCCTCAGATATTGCGCTAAGCGTTATGTTCCAAAGGGAAGGATTGAAACAAACTTAAGAGCTTCGGAAATACTAAATAAAATTGCTCATCTTAAAGGAAATATTACTCAGGAAAGTTTACATAAACCAGGATTAATTCAAAAGCTATATCAAACAGCTAAATTTTTAGAAACTTATCAAAAAGATCTTACTAGGATAAAGAAGGACAACTTTTCCAAGCTTCCTATTTCAAAAGAAGTAAAACCTTATTTAATAGATTTCATTGAAAGGGGGAGCAAATTACTAGAGGAATTAGAACAAAAAGCCTATAATAACCTCATAAAACAAATAAATGAATGAAAGGTATCTTCTTAACAGAATTAAATTCTTTTAACTACCAAACATCTTGCACTTTTCTATTTTGAAATCATATTTTCCTCTAAATCAAAAGTCCAAGCAGAAATTCCCCTTTTTTTCAACAATTCAGAGAGAATTTCTTTTATATTTGATTTATGAGGCCAATCAGGCGGGGCAGAAAGAAGTGACGTCCGAAAAGCATCTTCTGCTTCTTCAAAGCGTTTCTGAACATATAATAATGCTCCTAAATCAGCATATGCTAGAGCATTCCATGGTTCTAGTTTTATAGCGGTTCTGAATGCATCCTCAGCTTCATGAAGACGTCTTTGTTTAGCTAACAAGTCACCTAGACAGGACCAAGCGTTTCTTAAGTTGGAATTATATTTTATTGCTTCTTGATATGCCTGTTCAGCTTTTTCATAACGACGTTGTTTATATAGAAGTATTCCTAGATTTAGCCAAGAATCAGCTTGTTTTGGCTTATGCCTTAATGCTGCTCTAAAAGCTCCTTTAGCTTCGATTATTCTATCTTGTTTTCCTAGTAAAATGCCTAGATTGTGCCAAATCCTAGCATTGGAAGGATTATATCTTATTGCAGTATGATAAGACTCCTCTGCATCAGCTAAATGTCCTTTATCAAACTGTAAGTTACCCAAATTAAATATAATGTCAGGATCTCTGGGTGCAATTTTTAAAGCACTCAAGTAAACTTCTTCTGCCTGTGTAATTCGTCTTTGCTTATACAGGAGATTACCAAGATTAAGGTGTGCCTTGGAGTGAGACGGATTATTGTCTACTGCCTTTTGATATGCCTTCTCCGCCTGGATTAGTAAGCCACGATTTTCAAGTGTTATTCCTAAGTTAAACCAAGCATCTGCGTTATTAGGTTCATTTTTCAGTATATTTTTGCATGTTTCTTCTGCTTCATCAAACTGTTTTTGCATGTTTAATATGCTGATAAGCTTCAAAACTATATCAGTTTTGTTGGGTACAATTTCTAATGCTTTTCGATAAGCCTCTTCTGCTTCCAAATACAAATCTTGATCCTTTAGTAAGTTTCCTAAATTTGACCAAGCTGTGGCATCAGAAGGATTGAGTTTTATAGCTGTCTGGTAAGCTTCTTGAAAACGGCTTTGGTTCATAAACAAATTTTTTAGCTTTGTTAATGTATAGATATGCTGTGGCCTATATTTCAGTGTAGTTTTGAACGCTTCTTCTGCTTCGAATAATCGGCCAGATTTTTCCAGTAAACCTCCCAAATTACTCCAAGCTTTAAAACTCTTAGGTTCGTATTCTAAGGCTATCTTAAAAGCTTCTTCAGCTTCATTTAATCGATTCTGCTTTGTTAACAAAACTCCAAGATTTATCAATAGAGAGCTATTTGTCCTTTCTTGTAATAAAGCAACTCGAAATTCTTTTTCGGCCTCTTTTAAGCGACCTAGTCTATAGAGTAACTTTCCAAGATTGCTACGAGCATTGACATTTTTAGAATTACATTTTAAGGCTTTTCGAAAACATTCTTCAGCATTTGTAAGCCGAGATTGTTTGTATAAGCAAATTCCCAGATGTGTCCAAGCACTGTCAAAGTGGTGATCGTGCTTTAAAGCAGTACGATAAGCCTCCTCTGCTTCCGAATAACGATTTTGCTTGAAAAGGCAATTTCCTAAATTAAACCAAGTTTTAACATGAGAAAAATCATACTTTAAGGCATTCCGATAAGCTTGTTCTGCTTCTGATAGTTGACCTTGTTTAGAACACAATATACCTTCATCAAACCAACTTTCAGCGTCTGATGGTTTGGCTTGGATTATTTTCATTTTTAAAATCTCTAGGAAATCCAAAAATAAATTATCATTCTCTTGGTCTAATATTTTGAATTGCAAAATTGCATTTGTAAGTTGAGTTAGATATTTATTTCAAGAAATAACATAAAAATAGATAGAATATAAATATTTTAAGTATCATAAAACATTTCAAACTACAAAACTGTGATTTGAACAAATTATGACGTGGAAACATACACTGGGTAAGCCTGGAAGTACATACATCATCAGTAAACATTGGGTGAAGAAGAACATACCAAAATCAAATAGGATGCCTAAATATCTCTCCAAAACAATCTGTCCTGATTATATTTATAACATCGGAGTTCATTACATTCCTGATAGCCCTTCGAAACCTGAAGAATTATGGATCTGCATGAAAACAGGGAAACTATTTACGAAAACTGATATTTTAGCGTGGCTTAGAAATTCTAGAGTAAATGTAGAAGACAGTAATAAGATCATCAGATCTCTTGAATTCGATTAATATAATTAAGAACCATTCCTACAATGAATACGTAACAATCTCTTGTGAAAACATTAAACTAAGGGATTTTCCAATTTAAACTGACTTGTCTCATAAAGGTTAATTTTGGTGATACTAAATTGAGCACTCTCTTAAGAACTTCCAAATAATCGGCTACTTGAAGAGTTAGAATTAAAAGCCTACTATAACTTCCTAAAGAATTATTAAGATTGTACTTCAGTTACCATTGCAAAAATAGAAATGGAGATTATACATTTTAATACTAGCAAATTGCAGTTTATGAAAAATTTATCAAGGGGTAGAAACACGAAAAATGTACTTTCTGCATGGAGATCTATACAAATGGTGGACTATAAGATAAAAGCACTCCAAACAAGATTATTAATTGTCGAGTTTAAGCGAGTAATGCTAATAGGCTTTCTTTTTCTATTATCAATTGGATTGGGAACAGTTGTACGCTCATATTATCCTGAAACTTCTCCGCTTAGTTATTATGAACTACAAAAACTACTTCCACCTATTTTCTTCATTATACATATTACTGCACAAATAGCTTCATTTCTTTTGATCTTCTTGGCTGGTTATTTTATTGCAGCCTATAGAATTGAACGAAGGACTAGAAGATGTCAAATTCTTGAAAACACATCATCATCCGTTAAATGAATTCAAAACCTCATTCAAGTTGAGAGTAACTATGTATAAATCCTGATTCCTTGATTCCATAATCTTTCAATGATTCTCTCGGATCTTTTATTCAGTTTTTTTAATCCTAGATCTAAATAGGTCAAGTAGCATTATTGATCATCAAATGAAATTTTATTTTTAGAAGATTTGAAAAACGGTATTTTTTTTAAGGCATGATACTGAACACTCCTTAATCTAATTATTTCTTCTAATATTTGCTCAGAAATTCCCCTTAATGTATCATGGTGTTTATTACAAATGATTCATTTTAAACCAATAATATGGGTTGAAGGTATTATAGGTTCTGGAAAAAGTACATTTAGTCAAGAATTGGCTAAGGAATTAAAATTACGCCTTATTGCTGAACCTGTTGATGATACCTATCTGACAATATTTTATGAGAATCCAAAAAGATGGGCCTTTCCTATGCAAATAGATTTGTTGCATAAACGCTATTCGTTACAAAAACTAGCAGCTTATGAAGCCAGCCTCGCTGCTGTCGGAGAAAGTCCATATCAGGGTGTTGTGCTTGATAGAGGCCTCCCTGGTGATCGTGTCTTTGCAAGACTTCATATGTTGGAGGGAAATATATCAGAAGTTGAATGGAGAACCTATCAACGTGCATATGAAACAATGACATGTTCTCTGATTCCCCCAAGCTTGTTAATATTTCTAGATGTGGAGCCAGAGACTGCTTTTGAACGAGTAACAGGGAGAGATAGATCCTATGAACGTGCTGGAGTACCTCTAGAATATCTCAAGAAATTGCAACGTGGTTACATGGATTTATTGGTAGAAATTGAATCTGGACAGCACGGATGGAGTCGAGGTATGGAAGTAAAACGACTTCCCTGGAATACAGATCATCAACCTATGACTGAATTAATCAATGTATTAAGAAGAAAATACGATCTGAAATAATCAAAATAATTTTATTTATCAGATATTTTTGCTTCAGATTAATTTTCGAATATTCCAACAAAGCTAATTATTTAAACACAAACTTTTATGCGATTTTATTGCAATTGTATGAATATTTTTTTCAAGAAACCAATCATAATTGGAGTATGTTTGAATGACATATCAAGATAAAGAATATGCACAAGCTCCCCAGGTATATGTGTCAACTGTAAATGAGATACCAGGGTTTGAAATTGTAGAATACTTAGGCGTTGTTTTTGGAATTACTGTTAGAGCAAGAGGTATTGGTGGACGATGCATCGGAGGATGTGAGGCATGTTTTGGAGGAGAAGTAACTGCATTTACAACGAGTGCTATTGAAGCCCGAAATGACGCGATTTATCGCCTTTGCTTGGAAGTTCAACAACGAGGAGGTAATGGCGTTATTGGCGTTAAGTTCGATTCCTCTCGATCTGGTCAAGATTCATCTATGACAGACATCGTAGCTTATGGGACAGCTGTTCGTGTGCGACCCATACATAAGGTTTAACCGCTGCTTAAGGGATGTGAGCGTTAATCCTTACAAAAAATTCATTTACAAAGAGTCTGACTTTAAGCCAACGACTCTATTTCTTTCGACGACGTCTTCAGCTCCTACTACCATATTATTTTGCTCATCATGTTCTATGTAAGAATTACAGCAAAGAAGTAATTAATATTAGATCCTGTTATATCTGCAGAGGTTGCATTCTTGTATACAGCTCAACCGTTGTTGTATTTGTCATAGGTGTATTATTCAATCTTTTCAGAAGTTATTCATTATTTGAAATCCTTTTCCTTGTTTTGATTGTCAGTAGTCCAACTTGGTTGGGTTTTGTTTTCTCTATTGAAAATAGATTAGTTAAAGATATTCTTAGAGTATCTTTAGGAACTGGGTGGGGCATTGCTTTGTCAGAACTCTGGTTAGAACCAATGTGGAGTAATAAAATCATCATATTTATATTAATGGTTATCTTTTTGTTCGTTTTTCAGAGAATAAGGCGCTTTCAAACTAGTAGAAGACCAATAGAACTGTGTGACAATTGTAAAGATTTTAATGTTAATACTTGTATAGGTTACAAAAGCCATTTTGAAGCAGAACGTCTTTATAGTAAAGAATTAAGTGACTTCTTACAGAAAACGTTAACTTGGAGTGATATTCAGACGAAACTTGAACATAATTAAGTGGATTAATGCTTTTTCTAGGATCTTTTTTTTCCTCGTCTAAACCTTCTAATGACGAAATATGTCATTACTAGTACCAGGAATCCTCCCAGAGTGGTTAAAGCTATTGGATTATCTCTAAAAAGGTCAATGATATCAGAGACGGCTTTGTTGAGTTCATTTGTTGTTCCTAACTCAGTAAGCAATGAGAATTTAAGATGATGCAAGCTCAGGAATTCGCTTCCTGAAATTGTATCATTCCATTCTATCTCGTATTCGGTGGTAATGCCTTTACCAATATGAATGGAGTATTTTTTCATTATTATTTGTGATCCGCTTTTATAAACACGATATTCTGTATAGATATCTCCAGATAGAGTATATTCTTCAAGTGTATACACTTCTGGGTGTTTATTGGTGGAAAATAAGGCTACTCTCTCTTGCCAATATGATTTATTTTCGGTGTTCCCCCAAAACCACTCGTAGTAGATTGGGTATTTGTGATTAGGAGATGAAAGACTCCCCTTATTGATAATCTGATAAATCCCTGATTCATTAACTGATTGGATTGTGACATTCCAATGTTCACCTTCTAAGGCCACTAGATTATTCGAAGAGTTCATAGACTCTTCATAGAGAGTATAATTAATCCCTGTGGTGGAATTATATCTTTTACAAATATCTAGGGAAAATTCATACTCCTCACCCTCATTAACTCCCCAAGACTCCCAAAGGTCCGCGGATATATGATCTATTGGGATCATTAGTCCTGTGATAATTAATAACAATCCCAGATACCTTAAATCTATCAGATACATTTGTTTTATCTCCTCTTACGTTGGTTTTCAAGAATTGAATTACATGGACTATAGCTCAATAAAGCTAGGGCATTTTGTAAATAATACTTATCGTTGATATTGGATATACGCTATATAAACCTAGTAACACTATAATAAAATTTAGGATATAGAAAAATATCACAGGTCAACCCTGAGAGAACTACAGTTAGATGAAATCAAATTCAGATTATTTCTTCTCGATCTCCTTTAGCATTTTTTGGGATGAAAGAAGATGATGCTTTATTGTTGCTTCATCATATGATGGCGCGGGAGAAGATAAGAGTTGCATAACTCCAGTAATCCGGTAATTATTCCTTTGCAATGTATCAATTATTTCTCGATCAATTGACGGGCAGAGGAATGTGAAATGGATCACTTCTTCGAATGAAAAAACATACCGTTTCCAAAGATCAGAGCCTTTAGACAGGTGTTTAATAGTGTTTTTTCTCACTTCTTTCCAATTTGAAGAGAGTTCTTTTCTTATTTGACCAAGAAGAAAATCCAGTTTGGGTTCATCTTTAATAATTGTTCTGAAGGAAGAGATTATAGCCATTGGATAGTAAGTCATATCTTCTTTAAAAGAATAATATTCTGTTATAGTCGAAGGAGTAAGAGTGAAAGGCATCAAGATGAAAAAACCTCGTGCTAATCCTAGAATATCTCCTGTGTTCCCATCTTCAGCCCATAATGTAAATAATCGGGCACTACGAGGATCAATATCCGGAATTTCCTCCGCCCAACCATGTACATTAGTGAAATCAACACACCAATCACCAAATTGCTCAAACAAGCTTGAAGAGTCAATATCACGTGATGGATAGAATTTCTCATTTATACTTTTGAGATCAAATTCATTCATCCGCTTAACATCTAAAGCATTTTGTCGTCCACTGTAAATTATTATGTTCAGTAATTGCTCATTTTTTCTCACTGCTATTTCCACCTATTATGATTCTGAATACTTTGAGCTAAATCACAAGGAATTGAAATGAATACAATTTTTCTATGGTATATACAGTGTTATTAAGCTCTTACATTTCGCTTAACACAACCTCGGGTTGAAGTAGGTAATCTTGGACTTTTTCGTAGAACCTACCCATATGGATTCCATCCATGACTGCATGATGTCCTTGCACGCTTAAGGGTATCTTCAATATTCCTCCTTCTTCAAAAGTTTTTCCCCATGCAAACCGTGGTACAGAGTCTACTGGATGAAAATGCATCGGGTGTATAAAACTTGTAAAAGACACCCAAGGTATTGGGGACATGAACAATAAATCATCTCGTTCGGGATCATCATTCAAAGTCGGGTGCGTTTTCACCTCATTAATACTCTCAGCAGATCTTGCTGCAAATATCGAGAAGTTTTCGGTATAATCAACTGTACAGAAACTGAATATATCTTCATTTACTAGAATAGTAAAACTTGGGTGCACAATCTTATGTTCAACTACGTGTTCCTCTCGAATGCGATAGCGGAACTCGGGAATCGCATTCGATGCACGTGTGATTATGTAAACGATAGCTATAGTAAGAGAATAGCCACGTTCTTTTATCACTGGTTGCAATGCTGTCAAATCGACATTCGCACACATACTGAAGTGTGGATGATTAATGGAGTTAAAAAATTTAAAGTGATCGCGTCGAGACCAAGTCTGCATATTAATATAACGCATATTTTACCTCCAAATCAATATAAATGGATAAATTGAATTAGTGTATCATAATCATACAATTTATTTGATTCTTCTCACTAAAACCAATAGGTTATTATGTTAGGATTCCCTAAAATCACTTTGTGGATGTCAAATTTTAATACTTAATAAGGTTTAAAAAAAAATACTTGTTCTATCACGCATATTATAGAAGGGTCTATCATGGCTGATATCATTTCAATAAGGAATTTAACGAAATATTATGGTAGAACCAGAGGAATAGAAAATTTAACATTAAGCGTCCAAGATAATGAGATCTTTGGATTTCTAGGGCCTAATGGAGCGGGGAAAACCACAACCATTCGATCGATTTTAGGATTGCTTCATCCTAGTTCTGGGAGTGTGGAAATATTGGGAGTAGATTTCCAAAACCTTACTAAAGATCTTTATAAGAGGATTGGATATTTACCAGGTGAATCATACCTTTATAGCAATATGACTGGGCAGGAATATCTTGATTTTTTTCTCTCATTTCATGGAAAATCGAAAGAATATCAACGAGAATTAATTAATAAGTTTAGTAATATCAAATTAAACCATCCAATTAAAACCCTGAGTACAGGTCAAAAACGTCTAATCGGAGTAGTCTCAGCATTTCAACACAGCCCCGATTTATATTTTCTAGATGAACCAACCATTGGACTGGACCCGCTTATGCAACAAACGTTATATGCATTAATAAAGCAAGAGAAGGAAGAGGGAAAAACCTTCTTTTTCTCCTCCCATAATCTTTCTGAGGTTCAACTTCTCTGCGATCGTGTTGGTATAGTTCGAGATGGATTTCTCGTAAAGACCGATTCGATTGAAAATTTAGTAAATATTCGGTTAAAACATGTATATCTGAAAGTCGATGAATCAATTGAGGAGTGGAGTAGGAAATTACATCAGGAAAAGGAATTCGAAGATATTAGGGTCTTAGGAGATATAGTAGAGTTTCGATATTCTGGAGATTATGAGAAATTAATTCAAATCCTTGGAGAATTTGAAAAAGTCTCTGATATTATTATCAAAAACCCTACACTGGAAGAAATATTTTTGCAATACTATGACCAAACTGGAAACAAAGAAAGGAGGATTTAGATGTCATTTATCAATAAAACACATACTAATCTATTCGTCAAATCTATTAAGAAAGATCACTGGCTCCTTATAGGCCTTTTTGTAGGTATTTTTATCACAGTTTTCATTCTTGGAATGACATTCCCCGTTGGTGATCCCAACCTGCTTCAAGGATTCGACGAACTTTTAGATAATCCCGCCTGGCAAGTTC
Source organism: Candidatus Hodarchaeota archaeon (assembly GCA_048887065.1). GTDB lineage: Archaea > Asgardarchaeota > Heimdallarchaeia > Hodarchaeales > Hodarchaeaceae > Hodarchaeum. Next base: position 1,102 of record JBHLKC010000102.1, on the reverse strand, counting down.
TCCTTGGATCTTTGGTCAGCTTATCTAGTCTTCAAGGCTGGTTTGCTATGGGATGGTTTAGTGTTAGTTGGTGGCTCGGAATACCGTTTGCAATATACTTGGGAATTCAAATCTTCGCTTCTGAAATTGCTCAAGGTACAGCTGACCATCTCCTAACAGCACCTGTCTCCCGACGAGAAGTTCTAGTAATCCGATATGTTTCAGCAGCACTGGAGCTATTGACAATGCCTTTAGCTACTTTCTTAGGAATTACCTTAAGTTTTCTTTTATTAAACATCGATTTTCCTTTAGTAGAGACGCTTGGTGTTGTTATTATTGATTATACATTCTTTTTGACAACCATGACAATTACGTTGTTTGTTAGTCTAATATTGATCGACATTAAACGTAGTCTATTATTAACAAGTGTCATCTATGTTTTTTCTTATTTTTTCCAAATTCTCGGCAGTTTAAATCCAGATTTTGAAATTTTAAGAAATTTTTCGATTTTTGAGTCTCGATCAGTGATTGAAATATTTGTTACTTCTAAAACTGAAAAAATTTTACCCAATTTTGGGATTTTAATCGTTTTATCTGGTTTATTTTTTGTACTAAATTTTTTCATTATAGAACGAATAGAGATAAGAAAAAGGTAAAACGATAAAAAATGATGAAATGATCATTTGTTGATGATAGAGGAGATAAACCTCATGAGAGGAAATGAATTATTACACTTTTTATTTAGTGTGTGTTTCCTAATTTTTCTATTCGAAAGGGGCTATTTCCAATTAAAAGCGATGAGAACTTCAGGTGAATTGGAGAAATACAAAGTAAAGAAATCCGTTATGATTTCTCTAATTATAATTTTTATTATTGCTCAGTTATGGGTACTAGGAGCCTTCATTTTTATTATAAATCCAGTTTTCTTAGATTGGTCAGCCTTAAATTTTCCATTATGGATAAGATGGATAGGAGTAATCCTTACAGTGCTAGGGATATGTGTTGAGTTTTCAACACAGCTTTATTTAGGTAGAAACTACACAACATTATTGCATATCCGTAAAGAACAATCTTTAATAATTATAGGTCCATATCGTTACGTTAGACATCCAATGTATTCTGC
>JBHLKC010000101.1:0-10830 GCA_048887065.1 Candidatus Hodarchaeota archaeon | reverse complement strand
GGGGAACAACTGCTAGAACTACTAGCTGATGTTGATTGGAAAGATATCAATGGCCTCATTCATAGAGTAAGCTGGCTAGCTCTTATTCTTGAAGAAATATGGAACAGTAAAATTCTAGAATGCTATCATTAATTTGGATCCCTCATAATTCGTAGTCAAATTCCCACCCCACTTTTCTTGGAAAAAGAAGATTTATTAGGACGAAAATACCCCAATTTAAGTTTATCAGTCTCTCCAATGTTCTTAGACTGTAATCTCAATGCTAAGCTTACGAACGAGCTCTTTGTAGCGGTCTTTAACCGTGACTTCAGTGACTAGAGAGAACTAATTGTTTTCTGAAAATGAGCACATCTTTGTGATATGAAATAAGGAGGAAAGATTAGTTTTTCTTTCCTCTTCTCCTTCTTCTTATTATTGGTATCAATGCAATAGTTAAAGCTACTATCGGTAAGTAAATTGAAAACCCAGCTCGTTCTGTCGCGTCAGGGTCAGTTTCTGATTTTGGTTGGTTTATCATTAATGCTGTATCGAAGATAAATTCGTAAAGTAGTTTATTTTTTCCTAACCATGCATTTTGATTCGTAGTAGAGTGATATCCATTGTTTGTCAAATAAATAACACCAATTCTAGGTGCTGGTGAATAGAAAAGATAAGTTCTTGCACCTTCAGAACGTCCATCATGCCCAGTTGTTCTGATTAAAGGATCGCTTACCATCTTGAGTGAATAGAACCATCCGAAACCGTGGCGACCCATGTCACTGTGACCATCATGCATTGATTGGATTGTACTCTCATTAAGGATAGATACTCCATTAACAGATCCATTATTCATATGAGCAATTAAATATGGAGTAAGATCTGAGACACTTGAGAATACACCACCCCCCCCGATAGAAAGTTTTGTTTGAATATCATAAGTCGTATAACTTCCAGAGGACTCATCAAAATCATATGGTATCGCAATGAGATCATGAGGATAGTTGCTAACGTTTACAAAAGAGTGCGTCATGCTTAATGGTCCAAAAATGTACTCATTCAGATATTCCTCATAAGATTGATTAGATATGAGCTGTACTAGATAGGCTAAAAGATCAAATCCTAGGTTCGTATATATGTAAGTTGTCCCTGGGGCCGTTACAAAAAAATCAGTGGAATAATAACTACCATTTTCATTCAAAACATCATAAAGAATATCTGGAAAAGAAAGGGATTTGTTCAAAAGTAGACTCCCAAGAGTAGCGTGAGCCCCAACTAACCCAGACGTATGGGAGAGAAGTTGTTTAAAGGTTATATTTTGGTTAGGGTAATCAGGATGTCTTACAATATACGGTAGGTAATCATTAATGCTATCGTCTAAATTAATTAGTCCCTTATCATAAAGTTGGAGAACTGCTGTTGCAACGAATGTCTTTGAAATAGAGGCAAGGCTATATGAAATATCAACATCGGATTGTTCTCCAAATCCTTTCATATACACTGATTTATTGTTATGAATTACACTAACTGCACTCGAAGGTATCTTAGCGTCTTCCATTTTAATCAGAATTTCCTCTTCAAAGTCTTCATCAAATAACTCCTCAGGCGTGTATATCTCATTATTATTGACAAATGCTGTAGCCTGATGAAAAGTTCCTAAGGGGACTAAAAGAAAAAGGATAACTAAAATGTTAATCACTGCACATTTCATTGGATTATTTTTCCTCATTTTACATACCAAAATGATTTCATTAGACCCAGATTATAGGATTTAAATATATTTAAAATTGACTCTAATAAATCTTATCAGCCAAAACACTGGAGAATTCCGCCATCCAGTGATGCGGAAACTCTCGTTGAGAAGTTTCACCAATTTTACAATAATCGTGCACACGCACAATCCTACAAACGTAAATTCCTTACTACTGCTATAGTGGAAGAAGCTATAGCAGAACTCGTGACAAAAGGCATCAAACCGACAGCACGAAAAGGCACATCCCCCGAAAAAACTTTTTCTCCCCCTTCCCCTCTTTTTTCTTGATTTGTGTAGATAAATTCCCAACCCAATTTTCTCGGAAAAAGAAGATTTATTAGGGTGAAAATACCCCAATTTAATTCTATCAGTCTCTCCAATATTCTTAAACGGTGATTTCAATACTAAGCTTACGAACGAGCTCTTTGTAGCGATTTCTGACAGTTACTTCCGTGACATGGGCCACTTCACTTATCTCTCGTTGTGTGCGCCGTTCTCCGTTGATGATTCCCGAGATATAGATCGCGGCGGCGGCTAACCCTGTTGGGTCCTTCCCTGCTGTCAATCCTGCCGCTTTCGCCCGTTTCAGGATTTCTGCCGCTTTGCGTTGGCAGACACCTGAGAGTCTGAGTTCTGTGCCGAATCGTACCAGATAGTCTATGGGGCTTGCCAGCGGGATGTTCAGGTACAGTTCGCGGAGGAGTAAGCGGTAACAGCGTCCGAGTTCTTTTTTGGTAATCCGTGATTCTTTTGCGATTTCGTCTAGTGTACGCGGTACGCGGCGTACGCGTGCTGATGCATAGATTGTGGCTGCGACCATGGCTTCGATTGACCGTCCGCGGACTAAGCGTTTTTCGATTGCTTTCCGATAGATGATCGCGGCTGTTTCTTTGACGTTTCGTGGGATGCCTAGTTGTGATGCCAGTCTGTCCATTTCGCTCATCGCGAATGCTAGGTTGCGATCCATCGATGAGTGGACGCGTGTGCGGATCTGCCATTTGCGGAGTCGGTAGATTTGTGCTCTGCGTGATGCTGTCAGTTTATTCCCGAATGTGTCGCGGTTTTCGTAGCCTATGATTGTTGACAGGCCTTTGTCGTGTACTGAGAATGTGGACGGTGAGCCCACTCGGCTTCGTTTGTCGCGTTCTTCTGAGTTAAATGCCCGCCATTCGGGTCCTTCGTCGATCAGCCGTGTTTCCAGCACATATCCGCATTTTTCGCAGATTAGTTCACCCCGGTTTTCGTCTGCCACTATGTCTGATGACCCGCAGTTTTTGCATTCCAGGATTTCTTCTTCTTCTTCTGCGGCTGCCTTTGCTTTCTTTTGGGGTTTAGCTTTGTCCCCTTTCATTATTGCCATTCCTGAGGATTCTCCTCACTTTTTGTGTTTGAGTATGTCGATTTCGATGGTCTCTTCTGTCATATGGCTGGGTTCCAGTCAGTTTGGGGCTTGACTTTTTCCACTTTAGACATTTTTAAATTGACTTTTCGAGAGTGCTCTCTTTTTTTGCGTGCTACAGGAAAATTAAGGGTAATTTTCGTGTCGTTCTCTTCTACTCAAACACCACTATTGAAACTATTTTTCTGCCTCTTTATAAACCTTTTCGCAAACTTTATATAGAACTTTAGCTATGCCACGCAGTCACATAATAGTTATTTTTTGAGTTATGGAGTGGGGTTACTTCCGTCAAAATGGGGGATTGTCTTCGTTTTAAGTCTTTCTATTCGTTGTCCGTTCTTTATGTGATGTTTTTCGGTTTTTTTTTTCGTAATTCCATTGGTCTGTATGTCTCGGGGAGTTTTTTTGTTGGAGTTGGGGTTATTTCCCCTCTCCCTTTTTTTGTCGGCTTAGTTCTCCTTAGGTACCGATTTCCTTTCTTCTGGTGGAGTCGTTTTTCGGTTTCAAGTGTAATCTGGATGTAATTTCTTATCTCTTCGTTATCCTTTCCTGTGTTTGGTATTCACTGTAAATTTCTATCGAATTCTGATTCAACTTCGTAGCGTTGGATTCACACTCACTAGAATTATTAATGAAAATTTTGTTAATGGAATTACCGCAATTTTTAAATGGCACTTAATGGAATTGAAATGGGGTGATCAAATGGGTTGGAAAAAAAATTTGATTATTTTGTTTCTCATCATTGTTTTCTTTGTTGGATTCATCCTTTTTATAGATGAGATCCGTATAATTCCGTTTTTGGAAGCTTTAACCCCGCTTTTGGATGATATAGGATTCCCTGAACGCATTTTACCTGATTTAAGTGCATTTCATATCGCTGGTTTGCATCATTGGGTGTTCGGTGTTCTCATAATGCTAATCTGTTGTGCAGGATTGGTATATACAATCAAAAACATTGATGATTAAAACAAAAAAGTAGGCACTTTATATAGGATTATGGAGGGTTTGGAAGGACTCTCATAATTAATTGGATCAATGGTAATTTTCAGTGGGTCGATTCTTAACTGGTACCTAGGAACCATATTCCTACTCTTCATAGTCGAATGAAAGAGAAATTAGAGGAATTACATCCTTTTTACAAGAATTATTAAATTCTCATCAGAGGGTCAATCGTTATTGCCTTTCCTCAATTGATCTACTTAAGTTATTCACAGATTTATTATTAGGTGGGCCCAGATATCCATCTCTAGATATCGTCTGGTATATTTCACCCGTCCTATGTGTTGGATATTGTTAAAGATAAAATCCTTCTCCCTTGCACTTTTTCTTTATCCTCCTTAGAAATAGTTGTGTTAAATCGTGTCAATTTTTTTAACTGCTGGAGAAATGGTTTTAAAGAATGGAATCTGTATGTGGCTTTGTGATTTGTTATCATATTGAGTGAGGATGAGATTGTTGCGTGGTAATTTGCTCATACTGGTCTGCTTATGTTTTTTTTCGCTCTTTTTACAGGGTGAGGCAGCCTTTTCATCACTTCTGGAGGAAGAGCTGATCTATCAGGTTCAGCCAGGCGATCAAAAGACTTTTACTTTTCCAAAATTTTTTTATAACGGGGGGCAGCCGAATGTCACACTTTACGAGGAAGATGGAACACCTTTTCAAGTTTCTTTTAAAAAGGGGACCAAAATTACTTTTCACATTCTCGAGGTTAAAAATAGAACAGTCTATTACCAGATAACCATCGATGGTGTGAAAACGAAAAAGATGCAACTGGGAACAACTAGCTACCCTTATATTGCTATAGAAGTCTTTCTTAAAGAAACAACGTTAAACAAAACTTATTGGGAGACTTGGTGTGAAGGTAGTGAATACTATGAACTTAAAGGTGATTTATTAATCTATCATAGATATAGGAAATATGAAAATTCCAATCTTGAGGTTGAAATCACCGAGAAAGTGAATTGGAAAACTGGGTGGCTTTCCTATCGGTACACTAAATATTCCAAGGCGGGTAATGTATCTATAGAAGTGGAAATCACAACAGAAAGTCGTCTGATCTCTGGTTTTGAGGTGATTTCTAGTATCGGTGGATTAGCAATTTTAGTTTGTCTTGTCATTAGACCACGTAAGAGAAAATAATGAATGTTATCCGCAGTTATTTAGGGGTCTTTCTTTTTTTCTATTATCGACTGCACTAACCTCCAGAGTCAATTGTTAGAGTTCTTGACTCTAAGGAAGGCATTATTAATCTGTTCGAGTACTCTGGATGAATGGTTTGGTTTTTCGTTGGTCGATTTCCCTTTTTTATATATCATTTCCTTAATAATTACTACCTCTTTTTCTTCTTGTGTGACAGAACGATTGAAGTAGCTACCAATACAGGAACCAAGATAACTAATTCAAACCCTGGTACAAAGTCTGGAAACCCCCCGTCTCCTTTTTTCCCTAGTTCAAGTTCTGTAATGACATGAGTGTCATTATATGTTTTTTGATGCATATAACTCATCCATCCAGTCTTCCAATTCACTTTGTGTGTCGTGTTATAATTCGTACTATCGTAAGAGTGGCCAGATCGATAGATCAAATAATCCCCTTCAAGTGTTACCGTTAAACCGTCAACCCCTTCTTCAGTATACTCCTCTACGTATTCCTCCCAATAGGTACGATTATCAGTAGTCTTCCTAATGTATCCCCCGGAATCGGGATACGGCTTCATTTTCACACCATTATACGCTATTTGAACCTTGGCCTCATCATCATTTAATTCCAAGATTTCGATAGTAATTGTTGAGCCAGCTTTTATAGTGATATTTTGTCTTACACCGGATTCTGTTTCTATTTCCATTCTTACTGAGTTTTGACTCCCATCTTCATCATAATCCTCTACCTCAAAAACCTTGTTAAATTTTAAAGTTTTGACTTCACCTACTTTGACTTTCCATTCTAATTGGCTTTCACCTGAAATTATTTGGTCTGCTTGACATATATGTGCTGAGGTCATTACTAAGAGTAAAAGTATAACAAATTTTGTAGAATTACTTTTCATGAATGTTCCTCCTTCTTTTCCTTCATTTTACAATTTATCAGATGATACGATCCCTTCTCAAGAATGGGTAGGATAAAAAGCTTACTCCACTCCATCTTTTCAGGTAAGTCATCCATCCCCAGATGTTGTAAAAATGAAGTTGAACACTATCTTTTGTGGTTCGATCACAGAAAGGGAGAACAACCCTGACTCCAACAAAAAAACTCCCCAACATATACAGACCAACTGAATTAGGAAAAAAAATACCAAAAAACAACGCATAACGAAGCACTAACCTCCAGAGTCAATTGTTAGAGTTCTTGACTTTATGGAAGGCAATGTTATTCTGTTCTAGTACTTTGGATGAATGGTTTGGATTTTCGTTGTTCTTTTTCCCATCGTTTTCGTTCTGAACGCAATTGAAAGAGGTCTACATCTTTATAGATGATATTTTCTTCTTTTGCAGGGATGGTTCTCTCGACCCGTTCCTTTTCAGGAGTATAGATGAATGACTCACCGAATTCTGCTACGTTGGCAAAAAAGCAGTACGCGTAGATGGATCTACGGCCCTCAAAGTGAGCTGCTTTGAAATCTGCTGTAACTGGTGTAAGTGCGGGATTGATGATTAGATCGACAGGAGGTTCGAAATTTTTCAATTCGACTCTTAGATCCATATCGAGAAAGTCTCGACAGATCACAATTACAATCCTCCCAAATTCAGTGTTTCCAATGATTACTTTTCGGGGGCTTACTGGTACGTTTATTCCTTCTTTCACCCGTTTGTTACCGTATTGGATATTTGCAGGGATAAATTTTTTCTGTTTCCATAGGGTTCCGTCAGGTGTGAATACTACGCTGAGGTTTTGTTTCGTCTTTTGATCATGGTAACTTCCTGGAATGATATACATCTTGTGATTTTTCGCAAGAGACACTATTTCTTCATATAATCGGTTGTGATTAAGGTCAATAGTTAGTTCTGGAAAGATTAAGACGTCAATTTCCTTTGAAAAGGCTTTTTCCACCATTTTTTTGACTTTTTGGTGTATGAATTCAACTTTATCTTTCCGAAGACTAAAGAGTCCTGGAGTCATTTCCTGATAAAATTCCTGTAGTATATCCCCAGTTTCTGATACCCCTATTTGAGCAATTCCAACTCTAAATGTATTTTTTTCACGTTCAGGGGAGTCACCTAAAAGGTTTTGATAGATCAGTTCATATTTCTTTTTTGATCTTATTTCATCCAGGATTACTGATTCTGAGACATCCCAACTTTTTACGAGTTGTTTCGCTTTTGCACCATATTCTCTTATCTCTTCTTCTTTCTGATAAAAGTATATATGTTGTTTATCACGGATTAGGCGGTTAAAATGGGATTCCAATTGGGTTAATTCAATGAGGTTATTCACAGAAGTCTGTTGGCTTAAGATTAGTTCCCATTTGCCCAATTGATCTTTCAATAACTCCTGTTCCACACTTATAAGCAAAGACAACTTCCCTAATCCCTTTTCTTCGGTAATCAGCTGAGCTTGATCGAGTAATTCTTGAGACTTACCTAGATTGAGTTCTAACAACGCCAATTTCGATTGAATCAAATAAGTCTGGGTAAGTAACGCATAAGATACTTGAGTTTTGGCAAGGTCAAGGAGTTTATCGGTCCATGATTTTAGTTCATCGAGTACATTTTTGTCTTCTGAGGCACGAAATTCATCTAATAGCAGCTCGCATAGACTAACAATAGCATAAACTGTTGTTGAATAAAAGAAGACTTCTTCTTCTGCAATTTGCTGGAAGATCTCTAATGCTCTCATTTTGTCTCTCATTCGAGAACTAGCCTTCAACAGAAATCCATTGCCCAATCGATAAAATTGTTCGACCATGGGGTTGCCTGTTCTTTCGGAAAGCTGTTTGAGCTCTTCGATATAGAGAATTGCTTTTTCAGGAGCATTTAAGTGGATGTACAATCTCGCCAAATGACTGAGAGGGTACTGAAAGAACCCATGGTTAGATTTCAACGTTGTCATTAACGAAATGCTTTTCTTGTATGCAGCAATTGCTTTTTTAAATTCCCCTTTCCGATCAAGGACTAACCCGAGAAAATTAAGAGACATAGCATACAAGAAATCCTTAACGTTTTGTCTCTCAAAACAATCAATACTTTGTTTTAAATAATTTGATGCTTTATTAACTTCTCCTCTGGCTAGATGAATTAAGCCACCTTCTAAGGCCATTACTATTCCGAGATCCAGATTATTTTCGAGTTTCCTGAAAATTGTAATAGATTTTTCTAGGTTCTCAAGAGCCAAATTTAATTTTCCTTGAGTAAGATAAGTAAAACCGATGCTTAAGTATGAATTTCCTGAGCCTTGCTTGAATCCAATTTCCTCACTAAGCTTTAATCCCTTTTCTGCACATTCTAGTGATAAATCCAACTGGTATAGATCCCTGTAGACATGACTTAGTGGATACAGGCTCGATACAATCCCAACCTTATGATTAAGCTCTGTCCATAAGTCCAGGCTCTTTTGACCTTTTTCCCACGCTTCAAACAGATTTCCCAAAAAATACAAATTAGAAGCCCAGGCTGTAAACAATGAGGCTTGTTTTTCTTTCAAAGCTTCTTGCTGTTTCAATTCTAATGTAGTTAGTATCTGATTCGCTTTTGAAATCCAAGATAGGCTTTGAGTATATTTTCCCAGTGAAATTAACACATTTGCTTTTAAAATGATTGCATCAAGTACTTTGATCTGATTTTCGAGAATGGTACTCTCTTCATATGCTTGTTTAGCTATTTTCCAGGCTTTTTTTAATTTTCTCATATACCAAAAGATATTTCCCTTTTGTAATAAGCAATCTACTCGTTCCTCATTGGAAATATCTTTCGATTCAAGTCGTTTCACTTCTTTATGAGCGTCCTGATAGTAACCTTGGTACATAAGTTGGGTCACGTGCTTTAATTCTTCTGCTACTGATTTCCCAGCCCGTTCTGCTTCCAAAGCTTTTTAGCTCCATGAGTGATCAATTAAATGATTATTCTAGTTGTAATTTCTTTTTAAAGATTTAGAGTATAAAATATGCATTTTCTGTATATAGTTTTAGATAATCTGTGTATTTGAAGAAAGCTATCTCACAAGGTTTTCATCTTGAGTCAATAAACCCCGTCAATTTTTTATACTCACAAGAGCGATAATAGCCATCTCTCTTATTGAAGAGGTGTTAGATTTGGTTCAAAGGGAAGATTCGAAAGAAAAAAAACTTCTAATTAAGGGAAAAGTGAATGGCGAACCGATGCATACAAGATTTGGTGGTTCTGGCACTCGTCATTCCGAGGTAAAATTCTCAATAGCCTTGAGTGCCGATGTGGTTGCGAATTTCAAAAAGTCGGATCCTAGTATCATTCCAGCAGGAGCTACTCTCGTTGTAGATTGCAGGAGTCCCTGTTATATTCGCAATGGTGATCAGGTTGAATTGATAGGCAGAATCTGGAAAATTACCTTAAAAAATGGTGTTGTTTGTCACTCTATAACAGCGGATAATTTGTTTAACGCGAGTCTTCAGTTCAGCTTCGAGTATTAATTCCAACTCCACCCTAACTAGCTTCTTTGCTAGAAGCATGCATTGTGATTATTCTCTTCTTAGATTCAGATAATTGAATCAGGGTATCCTAGATCCAATAGTTTATTCTTTCACTTATTTTCTCACTCTTCCTACCTCGTCTAACGGGTTGTCTGAAAGATCGGATTGAATTTCTTTCTAGAGAATCTATCCGCTTTTAATCCATTCACGGATAATACCATGTAACTAGGATTATTTTTTATCAGTTTAAAAAAAAAGGATAAAAAGGAGAATTGTATTTCTTAATCAGACTCTTTTCCACAAAAATCCTATTTTATTCTCTTGGATGACAAACCCGAGTTTTTTATACAGATTCGCTGGGGGGGGATTCAATGGATCTACTTCCGTATAAAGAAATTTGAACTCCGCCTGATGAAATTTTGTTATGCCTGTTTGCAAGAGTTTTTGCCCTAGTCCTTTCCCTCGAATCTGCGGATCAATGCCAAACGCGGTGATCTCTAGCCCATCTTGAAACGTATTCTGAACTGAGAGATACCCGACCATTTGATCTTTCAAGAAAAGTGCACAGGAGGTAGAATGGATCTTACTTTTGTCAAAGAATAAGTGGATAAATTCTTCTTTTTCAGGAGGAGAAAGACTCATAATAAACCGATCTGGCGTATCAGCAAATATTTTGTTGTACAGAGGAATGATATCATCCATAGGTACGTCATGGAGTGGGTTTATAGTGTACTCTGATGGTAGAACTAGATTTTCCTTTTTAATTGGCGGGATCTCTGTGATATCGACCTCTAGGCATTCACACTCATGTGTCTGATAAAATCCACTCTGAATAAACCAAGAATAATATCTTCTGAACGAGGGATCCTTTTGTCGTTCAGTAGTGATTCCCCCTAGAAACAGTCGAATATAATCCTTGTTATGAGAAAGTGCCACTTCTTTTGTTTTATCGATCAGTGCTAGAGCTATCGCATCCTTTTGTTCTATCTCCTTTACTACTGGATCGTATTCATCTATGAGTACATAGTTTTCCATGATTCCTAAAAATAATCCCCCGAGAAGTTCTCCGTTTTTGTGTGTTGCGACAATGACATCAGTTATATA
>JBHLKC010000100.1:0-10858 GCA_048887065.1 Candidatus Hodarchaeota archaeon | reverse complement strand
TTGAAATAATTGTGTAGAATCTTCAGTTGGTTTTCCACTTCAGTTTGATAGATCTCATTAATATTATATAATTCATATACATATTTATCGATACTCTTTCGGAGTTGGTTTACTTCTCTGTTCGTAAAACATAAAGGACATAGCTGTTTTAATATTTCTGAAGAAGACCGACATTCGTATAGGAGTTTTTTAAGTGAATTTACGTTTTTTTCGATTGAATCGAGAAGAGAAATGTTTATATTTTCTTTTCTTGGTATAGGAATTAAACCAATATCCTTAGGGGGAATTGCTGCAGTTAAATTAATTTGATGAAGAAACCAGTTTATCAAAAGAGAATTAAAAATCCCTAACAAGACGCTAACTGGATACGTGTCATTTAAGAGTGTTCTAGAATCGAATAAGAGATAATTTACATTATTTTCAGCCCAAACACGCGTGTATTTCTTAAGATATGACTGGTCTATTACGCCTGAAATGACTCGTCGTAATTGTTCTCGGGCTGTTATTCGTTGAAATACAATACGAGGAGTAGACGCATGGCCGTCTCTAAAAAGACGTTGTTCTTTAAGTTTAGGTCTTTTGTACCATCTTGGTTTTTGACGCGTTTTTGAAAGATTGATAATATAGGGAGCGATGTTCTTACCATTTAATACTAAATCTAATTCTGTTAAATCTAGTTCTGGAAGAATCTCCTTAAAGTAATATTGTCGAATATTTTTGTCCGCTGGACGAATTTCTCCGCTTTGTATCATGATAACTTCATTTAAATGAATACATTTATTCTTTAAATGATGTAAAATCTCAAAAGTTCTTTTGAAAGGGGAGGGAATCAATTTATCTGCATAGAGGAGTTTTGAAAATGGGATAAAATCTTGTTTAATGTCTCCCTGTTTCAATGATGCCATATCGAATGTTCGAATAACCTTTGTTTGATGTTCTGATATATTACTATTTTTTTTACGAAAAATAACAAGACAAGTGCCTTGTAAAATATTAGGAAAAAGATTTTTACGACTGACAAAATCTACAATATTTGTTATAGAGAAATTTGATAATAAATAATTACGTAGCTTAGTACTATAATGATCTGTTAGAATAGAATTTGCGGTTAGAAAAGCTGCAATCCCATTCGGATCTAATAAATCTTTAACGCGAGCAAAAAACAAATGGTAAAGATTAAACCGATTTACTAGTATTTTATCATGGTATAGAAAGCGATAAAGACGAATATCTTCTGATGGAATATTCTTTGTCACATATGGAGGATTACACAGAATGACATCAAACCCGCTTCTTTGTTGATTAAAAATATGAGGAAAATTCTTGTTCCAATGAAAAGGTTTTACCCTTATTCCATCAAGCATATCATCTGGGAGGAGTGGTGAAACATCGTTTGAATCATGCAAGGAAATATTACCAAATAAAACATTTCCAACTTTTACTTTGTTAAAAACATGTTTTTTTTCAGTTATCAATTCTAAATGCTCTGTAGAGTATGTTTCACCAAGGATCCAATTTTTTAATTTTTTACGGCAATTATTGATGGCTATAGGATTATAATCAACACCGTAGAGATTATTTTCGAGAATATCAATTCTCTTCAGGATAGACCCCTCTAGATTTAAACTTTGATAAAATTTTTCCAAATATTTACCAGCAGCTAAAAGAAAAGCTCCATCTCCTATACCAAGGTCAAGGATTTTTACTTGCTTAATTCTTTCTTTAATATTACAGACCGAGGTTAAGTCAGCTATTGTATTCATCTTTGCATCAATAATTTCAAGCTTTTGAAAGAAATTTAGTAAAGCTGATTCGATAACAAAGCGTGAGAGAATTGGCGGAGTGTAATACTCACCAAGTGTACTCTTTGAACTAGAGGATTTCACTGTGTACCCCAATATAGAAATAGAGAAGTTTTGAGTATAGCAAGCTTCATATCAAGTCTTTTAAAACATTAATTATATATTCTTAATAGGAAATTCTAGTCGTGGACTGAATGATAAAGCATTTGTAAGGTTATCATTACTCTCTTGGATAAATTCTGGATTAATCTCGATACCTAAGTATTTCCTTTTTAGCAGTTTTGCGACAATTGCAGTTGTACCAACACCAAGGAAGGGATCAAAAACAAGATCCCCTTCATTAGAGGAAGTTAAAATAATACGCTCCATGATGGATAAAGGAAGTTGGGTAGGATGATATCCATATCTTTTACTTCGATGTTTAACACGATATATATTATTCCAGATATCAGAATAAGGTTTTTCTCGTAAGGAAGAATCTTTTCTTTGTTTTATGCATTTCTTTCGTGCACAATGGGCCCAATTATGTTTAGAATACAGTTGATTGAAGACATATTTATTAGCAGATTTAGTATAGAATAATAGACTATAATGAGCTGGCATTATTTTTCCTCGAGGGGTGGAGAGAGCATCCCAAGCAATGGTATTCTTACGAAATAAGAATTTATCAAGGAATACAGCATGGTGTAGGGACCATTTAGGCAAATTTAGCAAATAAAGAGAACCCGATGGTTTTAATAGTCTAAGTATTTCTTTTAACCATTTCTCTGTCCATTTTAAATAACTAAGAGGAGTATTGGAGTCACAATACACACCGTATTCCTTTTCCAAGTTGTAAGGAGGATCAATAAATGCTAAATCAATTATTTCGTCTGGGAAAGATTGCATTATTTCAATGCAATCACCATTAATGATTCTATTTTCGTAACTCATCAGGAATCTCTCCATCAAATGGTGCGAGAAGGAGGGTTGAATGGGATGTACAAGATAGGTCAATTAATCGTTTTAAAACCAGATGAGGAATATCAAATGGATTTTTTATACTGTAAGAAGAACTCTCAAAATGCCAAATATCTGAAATAATCATACCATCTTTATGACGTAGATGCTTTTTACCACCATAGTCTTTTAGGGGCTTTGTACAAAATGTACAATTTCGATATGGTTCTCTCACCCGATTGATAAGGAAATTCTTTGCAGATTTTACATAAAATAGAATACCATTCGCTTCTGGAATGAATTTATTCAAGGATTTCTTTTGGGAAAAACCATTAGATGAATAAACTATCCAATATTTGAAAAAAAAACCATATTTTTCGACTTCAATTCCATAATAAGGAAGAAATCTTGGTATTGAATGAATTAATAAATTACTTTTCATTTTAAGAATCCGATTTGATTCTTCGAGATATGATCGGATTTCTTTCACATTTGATGACACTGTTATATTTTCATAATTAGTAGAAACCCATCTATCACTCATTTTGAAACTTGGTGCAAAGATCCATGTATCAATACTCTTGCTTTCGATTTGATCCAAGAGTTTCATTTCAGATGATCTGAGAACAATAATTCTTTGTGGAGATATATTTTTTACACTATCATTCTTCTGCTTACGGGCGAAAAAACGTTTCTTTACCATCTCTGGGTCTTCATTAATGTCATAAACTGTCATTAACTCTGATAGTTTAAAAAATCCTTTCTCCCTTAGAGGGTTTTTTAACGGAATACCTTGTTTATTATACTTCCGAAGAGCCCCTCGTTCAATTTGGAGTCTAATATTCTCCTCTGCATGGTTTGAATATATAACAGCCTCCTTTAAGGTTAATAATTGGTCTTGATTTGGCATAAGAGTAATCCTTTTTTTGAATGCTTGACTGTCAGTGGCATATCTTTACATTTTTTTTAAAAACTACCCTTTTATTTAAAAATACTATCTCTCCTCACAAAGTATATTCACAATATAGAAACCTTGCGCAACATTACGCAACGTTTATTAACATTAAAAAAAATAGTCAAACCGTAGAAAAATGACCGAACCTCAAAATCCTGAAGAGAATCCTGTTTTATTTCAGATTTTAGAAGAAATTAAAAGAGTTTCTGAACATTTAGTATTAATTGAAAAAACATTGACACGTCTAAATGGTCTACTGTTAAAATTTGTAAACTCAGAGAAAGAAATAGCTCCCTTTTCTGATAATTCGACTGTTCCTTCAAGTTTAGATATTTTAGAATTGCAGGATTCAAGACCAGGTATTTTTAAGACATATAAAGCTCTTCAGAAAGAGGACAGTTGGGTCAAAGCGGATAAGATTGCCAAGCGCACAAATAGAAGTAGAGGACTAGAGTCTCGTTATTTAAATTATTTAACTGAACGAGGCATTGTGCTTAAAAAGCGGGAAAAAGTAGATCCTAATAGTAAAGCTACAGAAGTGTTGTACAAAATTGTAGGAGTGGATACGTAAATGGAAACCATAACATTTCATTCGTACCGTGGAGGAGTAGGAAAAACTCTCTTGTCCGTAAATACTGCAGTAAAACTAGCTTTACAAGGTAATAAAGTCTGTTTGGTTGATTTCGATCTCCGCGCCCCCTCTCATCGATCCATTCTCTATTCTAGCACTTTAACAATTTCTCCAAGCAGTAAATCTTTCACTGGGTTTCTAATTGGCAATAATAATCCCAAAAGCGTAATTAATACAACCAGTGTAGATAATTTTTATTGTGTTTTCTCTGATATTGTAATCCTCCAAAAAAGGGGATCCAAAATACGTTCAAAATTAACTCAGCACGGTGAGGGAAAGATACTAGCAAAATTATTTGAGTTCATTCGTTACTGTAATTCTCAAAAATTTAATTATCTGATAATCGATTGTATGCCTGGTGTAACTTATCGATCTCTTGATGCATTAATTGTTTCTGATAAAGTAATGGTTGTAACCAGACCTGTGAAATCAGAAATTAGCGGATTAAGCTTAGTAATTTCTGAATGCTATTCGAAATTGGAGGGAGCAAAAATATATTCAATTATGAATCAAGTAGAACATAAGGAGGACTTAGTTCACATCCCAAACTCCAAGGATGTAACAGTTGCAGAAGAAAATACTCAAGACATTATCGAATGTCTTAAGGAAGGATTAGTTTCTATACCACTTATATATTCTTTTCGTAGAGTTCCTTTCCTTACAGAACGGATATATGTTTTTGAAGAGAAGGATCATCCTTTCTCTCTGGAAATTACTGATTTTTGTATAAATCTTTCAAAAAATAGGGATATTGAATGAGTGAAATTCGGGGAACTGAAGGTTTCGAAAGACCTGATGAAAAAGAACTACAAGATTATCTGCAACAGAGCCGAAAATCACTAGCAAAGATGAAAGAAGGAAGACCCCCAATTTTCTTTAAACCCAAAAAACGAATATCCACAAAATTAATCGGGATAGTAATTCTGATTGCTTTTTCTAGTTTGTTAATTATTTTTCCAATGTTAAGTAATCAAATTGATCCAAATTTAAAAAACAATAATATAACAGATCAGTCTACGAGTTCAACTTTTACTAGTTCTCCAACTACAGATGAACCTTATTCTAGCAGCCTAGATTTACAAATGACAATCCAAGAACTAGAATCAGTTATTGATGAAATGATTTCTTCAAATCCATCATCAATTTTTCCAGAAATGATTAATGGAACCATTAATACATCACATGTAATTTCGATAAATGAACTTCTAAACTTAATTTGGTATCTAAATCAGTTTGATCAAGATTCAAATTGGAGGAATCTAGGGAGGGAGCTACTGATGAATGGTGATAATTTATGGGGAGAATCGGCCCAGAACATTACGGAAATCTCAGTGCAACTTCAAACTTTAAGAGGAATATTAGCTTATTCACAATATGAAATCGCTTTCAATTCAGCAAATCAAGAAATATACGAAAATACATGTAGGATACTCTGGAACAATATTATTGATGTCTTTGATAACTCATCAAATACACTTTCATCTTCATTAAATAGCACTTTACGGTTTGCAAGTGACCAAATTCTTTTTATTGAGATCCTTACAAGCGCATTATCTCATTCTAATCTTTTTAATCAAGAAATAGTTCAAAATTACATCACTAAAATGATTGACACTTTCGATCAAGTAATAGGAATAACTAATGGCTTACCAGATTCTTTTTATTCAAATCGATCTTGGATATCTCCAATATATACTTTTAAGCACCAAGGAGAGCTATTCCTTGCATTAGAACGTCTTAATACAGTTTTTGAGATTATAAAAATAGATTCCATTCTAGATCGAGTGGACGATTTTATTAGTAACTATTTCGTCAAACAGGATTGGAGTTGTAGCCCTAAGTTTAATATTACTAGCATGACCGTATTCACAGGAGCATATGTACAAGATCAAACACTATTAATTAGAACCCAAGTTATGTCCAAGAGATTAACATATGCTAAATATGCTTCAAATAAACTTCAAAATTTATTTAATGCACCTAATAATGGTTTTTATTCCTCTTTAGAAGATCGACAGACTCAGTCTCTCATGGATCAAATTTATATTCTCTTAGCATTCCATGAGCTTCTCGAGCTCGAATTAGAGCTGATGGGGCAAGCAGGAGCTTCATGGGGAGTAGAATTTATGTTATTAGCTTTAGTTCTCCTTCTAGGGAAACGTGGTTATTTTAGGAGAAGAAAATCATGGAAAAAAAGGGAGAAAAAATAAAACTTACCTTTTCTTAGCAAGATTCTAAGTACTATAGAAAAATAATCCTGGATTATACTTATTCACGTTTTAAGGAGACCAATCCGTTCTAAAATGCATTATATTGAATTTAAATTAACAATTGACTTAATTCTTTCTTTTGAAAATGAAAGCTGAGGGTTTTTAACTGGAAAAAAATTTGCACTTCTTACTTGGGATGCGATCTTTCTTGGGAAGCGCAATTGAAACTGAGGTTCTGGTTGTTGGAGGAGGACCTGCAGGAGTTATTAGTGCTTTAACAGCATCAAAAAATGGTTGTAAAGTCATTTTAATCGACTCAAAGACATTTGGTCAGATTGGGAATAAAGTATGTGGTGATGCGCTAAATTTAGCACCTACTTTATTTTTAGAAGAGAAATTAGGTTTGGAAAAACCTAACGGGGAGGAAATTGCTGAAAATGTAGAACGACTAGTATTTCAAACTCCCAAAGCTGATTTCCCGTTAACTGGAGACGGATATGTTTTAAATCGTCACCCTTATGGTCAGAGGCTTCTGAAAACAGCCCAAGAATATGGTGTTGAAGTGAGAGCTGAAACAAGGGCTATATCAGCCATCATAAGTAACGGAGTCGTAAACGGGGCCGTTGTTCAAAATAAAAAGACAAAGGAGAACTATGAAATACGAGCCAAAATTACTATTGATTGTTCTGGAAGGAACTACCAAATCCGTAAGACTATACCGGAGGATAAGTTTCCCTACTTAGATAAGACTATGAAAAAGCGTGATATAGCGGCTTCTTATCGTGAAATTATTCGTCTTAAAGAAGATCATCCATATCGCAATGAGATACGTTTAATCTATGAACCAAGTATTCCAATTGAACCAGGGTACTTTTGGATCTTTAGTAAAGGTGAAAAAAGGCTTAATGTAGGGATAGGTTGGTTTATGGATGCGAAAGTTGAACGAGGGATGAAAGAAGTCTTTAGGGAAGTTTTACATCAGTATTATCCAGAAGGGACTTATGAGGTTGAAGATAAAGGTGGTGGCCAGATTCCAACTCGCTATCCATTAACTAATGCAGTTGCTCCAGGATTTTTGGTAGTTGGAGACGCTGCATTCCATGTAAATCCTTTGTCAGCTGAAGGGCATGGTCCATCACTCACCGCTGGTTATTATGCAGGAATGACAGCAAATAAAGCTATAAAGGCTAATAATCTGTCTGAAAAGCAGCTTTGGCAATATAATATCGATGTAATGAGACATTTTGGCTTAAGTCACACGAAAACTCAAATGTTCACTGAAGCTTTAAATTCAATCAAAAGCAAGAATTTAGAATTTCTTTTAAAGCGTAAGATTTTAACACGACAACAATTTATCGATCTTCATGCAGGAAAGAAGTTTTCTAAAATTGATCTATTAAAAATCGCAATCAAAGGTTTTCCTCGTTATGGCATTCTCTTGAATGTATACAAAATATCAAAAGGAGCTAGATTCTTTGAAGGATTATATGCTGAATATCCTGAAAGACCCGAGGACTATCCAACATGGTTATCACGATTTAACGCCAAAATGAACCAGTTAAGAGCTTAGTAAATTCATCAGGAAGCTATTTTTTTGTAAGTCAAGTCATTGCGTTAAACCAATTGATGACTTCTCTGTAGAAGCTGTAGCTCCAGTCTGCAGTATTTCTCTCAAATAGGTTCCAGTAGGACACTCGATTCGTGCGATTTCTTCAGGGGTTCCTGATGCTAGAATTTCTCCACCATCATCACCCCCCTCTGGTCCTAACTCTATTATCCAATCTGCAGTCTTTATAACGTCTAAATTATGTTCAATAACTACGACCGTATTTCCTTCTTTGACTAATCGCTGGAGAACCTCTAGCAAGTAAGAAATGTCATGTGTACTAAGTCCAGTAGTGGGTTCATCGAGAATATAGAAAGTCTTTCCAGTTGAACGTTTACTCAATTCCTTTGCTAATTTTACTCTCTGGGCTTCTCCTCCACTTAATGTTGTCGCTGACTGCCCAATCTGAATGTACCCCAATCCAACATCTACAATAGTTTGGAATATAGCTTTTATTTTTGGAATATTAACAAAAAACTCCAAACCTTCCTCAACAGTCATCTTGAGGACATCAGAGATGTTTTTTCCTTTATATCGGATTTCTAGGGTTTCAGTATTGTATCGTTTACCCTTACAGTCATCGCAAGTGATCCAAACGTCTGGTAAAAAGTTCAACTCAATTTTGATCTGTCCTCCACCCCTACATGCCTCACAGCGTCCTCCTTTAACATTAAAACTAAAACGGCCAGGTTTATATCCTCTTACTCTGGCTTCTTTGATTTGAGCAAACAGATTACGAATATGATCCCAAACTCCAGTATAAGTAGCAGGATTACTCCTAGGTGTCCTTCCTATGGGACTTTGATCAATATTAATCACTTTATCAACAAACTCAAGGCCTTCAAACCTTTCATGAGATCCAACGCGATGTCTAGATCCGTGAAGATATTTCATAAGTCCTTTATGAAGGGTATCATTCATTAAGGTCGATTTTCCCGAACCAGAGACCCCACAGATACAAATAAATCGTCCTAGAGGAAATTCTACTGTAATGTTCTTTAAATTGTTTGCAGATGCTCCGATAATTTTAATGGCCTCCCCATTACCGTTTTTGCGACCTTTTGGTATTTCAATATGTTTTTTACCCGATAGATAAGCACCTGTAACAGAATCGGGGCATTTCATTACATCTTGGGGAGTTCCTTGTACAACTAAAGATCCTCCATGTCGTCCAGGACCTGGTCCTAAATCTATTACATGATCTGCAGCTAAAATCGTTTGATGGTCATGTTCAACCGTCAAAACTGTATTACCAATAGCTCGAAGATTCTTTAAGGAAGTTAACAACTTTCCTTGATCCCTGGCATGAAGCCCAATACTAGGTTCATCGAGTACATAAGTTACACCTACTAATGCTGACCCAATCTGAGTTGCAAGACGAATGCGTTGTCCTTCTCCCCCACTAAGAGTCATTGATGTTCTATTGAGAGTTAAGTACGGTAATCCTACTGAAATGAGGAATTCTAGACGTGCTTCAATTTCTCGCAAAATATTCTTTGCTATTTTCAAATGGGTGTCTGAGAGGTTAGGACGAAGATTCTGTATCCACTTTTGACATTTATCAACAGTCATTTCACTAATTTCAATTATATTCTTCCCGTAGATCGTTACTGCTAATGACTCTGGTTTTAATCTTTTTCCATCACATGTTTCACAGAAGTCTTTCCGCATGAATTTTTCGTAATATCGGCGTGCTCCATCACTCTTAGTTTCTCGATAGCGTCGCCAAATCGTATTTACAATTCCTTCATGCGTATGTTGCTTCGATTCCCATCTTGCTCTTTCTGATTCAAAAACAACATTCATTCGCTGCGAGGAACCATAAAGTAGTCTATCTATCACTTCAGGTGAGAGATTCTTTAGAGGTATATCAACAGAAAAGTCATCCCACACATTTGCTAATGAAGTATAATAAGAATATCGCCATGTACCAGGGGTCAAAGCTTTATCCATAACACCTCCCTCTCGAAAAGTAAGATCATAATTCGTAATAATTAAATCGGGATCAACTCGAAGAGTTTTACCTAAACCTTGACAATCAGGACAGTGTCCCCAAGGTGAATTGAAAGAGAAATTTCTTGGTTTCAATTCCTCAAAAGAGATTGAACAATCAGCACACGCATAATTCTCTGAGAATAGATGATCTTTTTTTTCATGTGATTCTTTTGAATTAAGCTCGGTAATGATCACTACTCCTTCTCCTAAAGCAAGAGCTTGTTCAATAGCTTCAATTAACCGTTTTCTAATATTTGATTTTATAATCAATCGATCCACTACGACTTCTATAGTGTGAATCTTATAACGATCTAATTTTGGTGGATCATTTAGCTCATATTCCGATCCGTCTACTCGAACTCTTACAAATCCCATTTCAATGAGTCTTTCCCATTGGGTGTGATGCGTTCCCTTTTTTCCTCTAATGATAGGAGCCAAAACTCTGATCCGTGTTCCTTCGCTCCAAGTAAGAATTGTCTGTCCGATTGATTGCGGAGTTTGTATTCGTAACTCCTTTCCACAGTTAGTACAATGAGGAATCCCAATATTAGCATACAGTAAGCGTAGGTAATCGAAGATTTCAGTTTGGGTTCCAACTGTTGATCTTGGGTTCTTACTGGTTGTTTTCTGTTCAATTGATACTGCTGGACTAAGTCCCTCAATGAGGTCAACATCAGGTTTTTGCATTCTTCCAAGAAATTGTCTTGCATAGGCACTCAG
>JBHLKC010000099.1:0-10938 GCA_048887065.1 Candidatus Hodarchaeota archaeon | reverse complement strand
AAAGCCTCAATTGGAGTGTTTAATGTGTTTGTCATATGAGAATGAACACCAGAAATTCCATGAGAATCTTTTCCTGCTCCAGCTCCACCACCAATAGTTTCATAATACGTAAAGGGCTTTTCATTGTGATCAAATCCCCCAATAGTTACATTATTCATAGTTCCTTGAGAGGCTGCTGGAATTTCAGGAAGAACTTTTGACAGAGCTCCCAATAATGTATCTACTATTCTCTGTGATGTTTCTACGTTCCCACTTGATACTGCTGAAGGAGGTTTAGGATCAAGAAGACTCCCTTCTGGAATGTCTATTTCTATATTACGAAACAATCCTGCGTTTGTCATTATTGTTGGATCGGTTAGAGCCCGGAAAACATAATAAACACAAGAATAAACCACACTGCGCGGTGCGTTTACATTCCCAGGTTGCTGAGGATCAGTCCCATCAAATGAAACTTTCACATTCCCCTTTTTTTGAGAGATAGCTACTTTAATTTTAACTGGTTCATCTGTTATGCCATTAGAATCTAGAAAATCCTCAAATTCGATCGTTGTACTCGGAAAACCAAACCTATTGAGCTGAGCCTGAAAAGCTCTTTCTGATAAATTCATTAATTCATTACAGGCCTTCAAAAGATAATTACGGCCGATTTTACAGCTAAGTTCCGAGAGTCTCTCCTCGCCTCGGAGTAATGCAGCACGTTGAGCCCGAAAATCTCCTAGTCTTTCTTTTTTCACTCTGACATTTGATAAAATAAGATTCATAATATCTCTTGATTCCTCTCCTTTAGAATATAGCTTTACAGGTGGTATAATAAGTCCTTCTTCGTATAATTCATTGGAAATCCCTGGCATTGAACCTGGTGTTGAACCACCTATATCAGCATGATGTGCCCTATTGTTTACAAAGAATGATAATTGATTATTAATAAAAACTGGCATAACGAAAGTAACATCAGGAAGATGGGTTCCACCTGTAAAAGGTGAGTTAAGAATGATAATATCGCCAGGATTCATATTATCAATAGGAAATTCCATCAAAATTGCAACCATTGAGGAAAACATTGCGCCTAAATGAACAGGAATGTGTTCTGCTTGAGCCAACAACTCTGCATTCTGATCAAAAATTGCACAGGAAAAATCAAGTCTTTCTTTGCAGTTTGGACTAAAAGATGCTCGTTGTAGAACTATCCCCATTTCTTCTGCTATATTCTCTAATGCTTTTTGTATTACGCTTAATGTAACGATATCCAATTCCATTATCATCCCTACTTGCTAACTCTTCTCAAAAGCATGTGGCCATCAGATATCACTTCAGCTTCCCACCCTACATCGACAAATGTGGTTGAATCAGGCTGTTCTATTATACTAGGACCTTCTATCAAGTTCAATGCCATTAAATTGGATTTTTGGTAAACTTCAGCCTCGACCCATTCATTTCTCAAGAAAATTTGGCGTTTCCCTGATCTTGCGTTTTCTGGTGGATCTGAATTCCCTTTGGGTAGTGCACTTAACTCGAATTTTGGTAAAGGAACCATTGCTGCTACTCTAAGATTGACTACTTCACGTGGAGCATCAGGTGAGGCATATCCATATGCGATTTCGTGTGCTTTATCGAATGCATGTGAAATTGAATTTAAATTTCCATAAAAAGGCACAGTTAACTCGTATGATTGACCTACTAACCGAACATCAAGTTGGCGTGCGATTAAAACTTTTTCTTCCTTAAACCCATCATCTACACATAATTTTATCCCTTGATGAGCTAGATTAGCAAATTTTTCCTCAAGATACCCTTCATCAATCTTGTGAATTGGTTTTAAAATAGAAAGTGATAAATCATGACGAATATCTGCAGTTAAAAGGCCATATGCGGACCACACTCCTGGGTACGGCGGAATTACCACTTTTTTCATTGATAAGCGTTCTGCAAGTGAACAACCATGGAGAGGCCCAGCTCCTCCAAAAGCAATCAAAGAAAAATTTCTACTATCATAGCCACGTTCAGTAGATACTTTTCTTAAAGCAAGTGCAATATTATTTTCGAATATTTCAATGATACCAGCAGCACAATGCTCTATTGAAGAAAAATTTAGATCTTCTGCAAGATTTGATATAGCACTTTTTGCTAGTTTTAGATATACTTTCAAGTTTCCCCCGCAGAAATAGTCAGGATTTAACATACCAAGTACTAGATTTGCATCAGTAACAGTGGATCCAGCACCTCCTTTATCATAACAAGCAGGTCCTGGATCAGCTCCTGCGCTTTCAGGTCCTACGCTTAATATTCCATGATTGATCCTGGCTAGAGAACCTCCACCAGCCCCAATTGTTTGAACTGCAATCGTGGGAATATGTATAGGAAAACCTGCAATCTCATTTTCGGTTGAGATTTCTATTTTTCCATTAACGACACTAGCAACATCCGTACTTGTACCACCAATATCCAAAGTAAGCGCATCTTTGATTTCTAACTTATTGCAAGAATACCAACCTCCCAAAACTCCACCTGCTAATCCTGAAAGAACTGTTTCTACAGAATGATCAGAAGCATTTTTAATTTGTGTTACTCCACCAGTTGACAATAGAACAAGAGGGGGAACGGTGATATTGTGTTTCTGTATTACTTGAAGAAAAGAATCGAAATAACGCCTCATTAACGGAGCAACATAAGCATCTAACACAGTAACGCTTGTTCGATCATATTCTCGGAACACTGGTAATATAAAACTTGATCGTGAAACATTCAGAGAAGAGTCTCTTTTTTTAATTTCATTCTTTATTGTGATCTCATGTTGGGGATTAAAGAATGAGAAAAGAAGAGAAATTGCTACAGATTCAACTTTCTCTTCTGTAACTATGATATTAATGATCTTCTTTAAATCTTTCATATCTAGGGGTGTAAGAATATCACCAGATGCAATGATTCGTTCTTTAACCCCAAATCTTAAATTTCGAGGTACTAATGGTTCATTTCTTCGGGGGTAAAGTGAATATAAATTAATTCTATTTTGACGTCCAATCTCTAGAATATCAGAAAATCCTTTGGTGGTTATTAAAGCAGTTTTAGCTCCTTTTCTTTCTAAAATAGCGTTTGTAGCAACTGTTGTTCCATGAACAATAACATCTAAATCGCTCAATGTAGTATTTAGCTGTTGAAGTCCGATATCTACACCAATCGATTGATTTTGTGGTGTACTCGAAACCTTTTCTAAAATCACTGATTTTTTCTTAGAGTCCACAATGATTATATCAGTAAAAGTCCCACCTATATCTACACCAGCAGCTTTCATAGTTCCAATGAAAAAAAACCGAAGAGAAAAACTTTTCGTTTAAGATTAATTGTAGGTGCATGTATGCCAAGAACAAGAGTGCTTTCTATTAGAATCAATAAAAAAACCCAAGAAATTCTTGAAAAAAACGCTAGAATCCTTAATCTTAAGATAAGTGTTCTAGCTGCCAATGTTTTAGAAGAGAAAACCGAAGAATGGTCAAAAGAATATGCAGCCCGAATTTATCATGAATTGGGTCTTGATGAAAAAAGAAACCATGGAGGGAAATAAGTAATGGGGTTTTTAGAATTCTTAATCCTTACTCTGCCACTCCTTGTTACCGCTGGATTATCTTTTTTGAACTTCGTAGTTTTTCTCAGAAATTATTTTCAAAAAGAGGAATCAACACTTTTTCATGTAGCTCTGGTCTTTCTTTTCACATCTCTAATATTTACTCTTCTCTCATTTACTGGTTTCATTGATACTCCTTTTCCGCTCGGATTGTTTCTGATTTGCCATGTCGTGTCTTGGATCATCTTTTTAGAAATTGCCAATTCGTATTTTTCAGCATTTTTAAATCGCTCCAGGGCTGCAGAACGTTATGTTCTGCCTATAATTGGTGCCTCGGTCGGTTTATCTTTATTAGGAGCTTTTAATCCAAATTTTTATTTGTTAGCAATTCCTTGGGGGATTGAAACTGGAATATACCTTTCTGGTATTGCATCTTTGCTTTATATCCTTATGATGGGCTACAACCGAATAAACCTTATTCTTGGTCAGTTTGAGGGTGAAGAGTTACAATTGCTTAATCTTACCAAAACCATATTGGGTCTCGGAGTAGTTAGCATAAGCTATACCTTTTGTTCCGTAATAGGATGGCTCCTGATTCAAGATATCTCTTTATTATCTTTAGAAATAGCGGATTGGCAATTAATTGACTGGGTAGTATATTGTAATATTCCCATGTATATTATAATTTTACTCGGTGCTCTTATTCAGTTTTCAAAGCTTCGGTTTGATGAAATAGATATCCCAACCGTTCTTAACATTCTTGACTCACCCCAAGAATAACAGAAACTTTGTGAAGTTTTCATATTGTCAAATAAGATAAGAATATTGTGTATTGGCAATTCTCACACTGCAGGATATCCTTTTTTCGACCCAGTGTACGGAGGTAACGTCGAAAGCTCATATGAATACTGGCTTAACCTTCATTTGACTAAAACCTATCCAAATTCATCTTTTGCATTAGAGAACCAAGGAATATGTGGACAAGGATCATCTGAAGTTTTTATTCGTCTTAAAACACTTTTGACTATAAAAGAATATGAAATTATAGTTTATTGGGCGGGAGCGAATGATATAGCCATTGGTTATTCGATTGAGTCGATCTGGCAAAATCTATGGAATGCATACAGATTTGCTAAGGAAAAAAAGACAGGCTTTATTCTAGTTACGATACCTCCAATGGATTGGCATGAAATCGATCGAATTATAATAAAATTAAATGAAATGATTATCTCAAACAGTAATGATACATACTTCTGTGCTAACGTTTACCCTGAACTAGAGGATAAACGTAGGTTAAAAAGTGATTACGATGTTGGCGATGGGGTTCACCTATCAGTTGATGGTTACCAATTGGTAGGAAAAGTGATCTTTAATGCTATTAGCAGATACTTAGATAGTAAATCAGTTTGAATTGAATGATCTACCAAAGAAGAATGTTCTGTCTCTTACAACAAAATATTAATCCATTTTCTGAATCGTTTTAGGAGATGGTTGGAAATATTCCCCCTTTATTAATCCTTCTTCAATCGCTTGCTCTACTATTTTGAATGGAACTCCTTTCTCTTCAGCAAATTTTTTGAGAGTATCAATCTTCACAGGTTTCTCCCCAATTAATTCCAAGACATTATAAGCAGTTTCAGTTCCTGATAAATACATTTGAAAGTTTTCTTTCAAATTCTCTAATTGTTCTTCCGATAATTTTTTCCCCTGAATAGAAACTTCCATTAGATTCTGGAACGCCCTCTTAGGATTTGCTGATGAGCTAAGAAAACAATCGATATGATACAATTTCTGCCCAAAAATCCGTCTTCCATTAGTTAACTCAATTTGTGTTGGTTCTGCAACACGAAAAATCCCCTTTTCAATTTTATTTTCACAGATTCGACAAGTGCCTCTTCCACTCCGCGAATACTCGAAAAAGGATTCAGTTATTACTCTTCTTCTTCCCCTAGCAGTGCTGGATCCCTGCATTTGGATTTTTTCTAATGACTTTTTTACCTGATTCTTATCTTCAGGGTATATCGTTGTCACAAAATCTAAAATATCAAGAATTGCAGCAACACTATCATAAGGAACACAATCAGGATGATAATACCTATATGAAGCAACAGTTCTGCCATCAGGTAAAGTATATGGAGATGGTACGCCTATACGGATAGCCCCTTTTTCAATTTTTTTTTGACAAATACGACAAGATGACCTAGAGGACTTAGCAGGTTCAATTGTAGGATTCTGGGTTAATTCATCTGACATTATGTTTGTGACCTAACCTATTACTTTTAAGGCTTTCTTTGATTGTAATATAATCAATTTAAGTTTCGCCTCTTAATTCCTGCTTTGAATAAAAAAAAATAGTAATCGCATTTAATTTTCAGAATTCATAATACAAAACACCAACTGATAATAAATGGGAAGAAAAAATTGAGAATCTGACTGAAAAAGGATTTAAGAAAGGAAAATGAATCGTGTACTTGTGATTTCTTCCTTCATCTTACTGGGATAATCTGGATGAGTTCGGGAAGCTTTAATAAATTTCTCAAGGTTATTTGAGATAAAAGTTATCATCTCAGACTCAAGAATAGAGAAATCATACATATCAGGGATCATATATGTGAAGAATACAAAGATTCTGTCATAGCATTTAAAATGCCAAATTACACTTGATGAAAGCTTTTTTGCACCAATCAAAGCCGGTTTATCACGATATCGCTTCATTACATATTCGTTTCTTACGTATTTAGAGATGGCCTCAAAGAGAGGATCAGGTATCTTGAAATTATCTTGTTTTTTTGAGGTAGAAAACAAATATTTTCCATCCTCATCAAATACTGAAATGAAAGAAACAAATTTTGACAAATCTTTCCTAATTTGGGTAAGGATATTCCAATATATTACCCCGTCCTCGTTTAAAGGTCCAGTAATTGCTTTTTCAAAATTTGCTTCAATTTTATCATATTCTAAGTTTTCCAAATCTTCAAATACGGATGAATACTCGTCTAGTATTGCTTTGGGAAGCTGTTGAAATTCTGGAGTAGTTGAAATCGAAACTAAAGCCATACCATTAGGCCCTTTTGCATAATCTACATATAAAGGTGTTTTGGTTTGCTTTTTAAGGGTTAGATCTAATAGAGTCGGACGAACAATATCTTTTAATTGCATAATAGCCTCTATTAATCCCGTCATTAAAAGAATATTCTCATTATTTGGGCTAAAATCGAGATCGGCGCGATTCTTAATTTGTCCAGTTATTTCATCAATGTGAATTGCGCGTGAATAAACTGGGAGGCCCCCCTCATCAGATAGAATAACCAGAAGGTTATTCCCTCTCAATAAGGAAGATACTTGGTCAAGAGTAAGCTTTTTTTCATCTATAATCTGTTCGGAAGCCAGCTCTCGAAGCCTCCATATTGATAAAAGAATTCATTGTAACGAAATCAAGTGATTTATATTCACCTAATCCATCAAACTTCTTAAAATGTTCTAGAAAAAGTATCCGAATGTTTCTTATTTCCCCGTTAAAAGCTTCTACAGTCTTTTCCACCGAATTCTTAACTTTTTAGCATTAAAAAAAACCTTTTGTTGTCAATTCATCCCAAGTTATTACATCAAAAAGGTAAAGAAATTCCTTGTAGGTTAAAATCGGTTTATTAAATCTTATCTCATCGCCAATCGCCAAACGAGGACATGCTGTTGTTACCCAAGCATCTACCGAAGTAATATTTTCTAAATGATGCGGATCAAGATTTTCTGCAAAAATTATTATTGTAAACTTATTATGGTCAGTTAAAATCTTTTCAGCTTTAGAGATTTGTTTCGGATAGTACTGGCCTAGTTTAGAACTTCCTAAAATTCCCCAAGTGGAGGCTTTACGAGCACGATTGATCATGCCATGTCTTTTACGTATATACGCACGCTGTTCTTCCTCCCCATGGTACTTTATTTCCCCTGTATAGGGATCTAATTGTAAAATCGGAATAGATAGGTTTAGAACTAAACCAAGCGAATGAAAACTTCCAGAATGAAGACTAATAACTCCATCTACCTCTTTTGAAAGGTGATCAATGTGCTCAATGTGGCACCCCAAAATCTGGTTTTGACTTTGTAAAGTGATTGTTTTATAGTTTTCCTTAATAAAGTCTTCTAATTCCTTTAAATTTTTTAAATGCTGAGCAGTTGCCGTTATCCCAATCTTTTTCCACTCCAGTTCCTTTAATGCGTTTAATACCTTAGGAAGATGAGATGATATGGACAATTTAACATAAGCAGGGATTAAAAGGATATCGAGAGACTTAGTTGCTGATTTAACCTTTGAATCAAATCCAAAACTCGTATGACCAAAATGAATAAGTAAATCACACTTCAAACGCACTGCATGATCAATTGCTAAATCACAAACACCATAACTAGGGTCACCTGATACAAAAACGCGTGTTCCGAGAGAGGAGAGCAAATTTATTACTTCTCTCAAATGATCATCTAGTAACCCTTCAGGCATTTGAATTAAAACGGTTTTATACTCGTTTTTTACAATTACATCCTTGATTCTCTCTAATTCCAAGTCATATTTACTCATGGGGGTTCAACTGAATTAATTATGGTTAATTATTCGCCATTAATTCATAAAAATAAAGATTTCATACATATGAAAATAAGCAAAAGTATTTTAAATTGTTTAAAGGGATAAAAAAATATTTTGTTGGATAGCTATCTTATTAATCAAGGAATTTTACACACTCCCCGAGTAAAACTTCTTTGCATTCCTGATTATTTGTTCTTTCGGACTCATAGTCATAAATTATATCGAGAGTATAATGGAATTCCTAGGTATTCAATAATTACCCGTAAAATCACTGAAGAACTTAATAGTAAGCAACAAAATAGCACTCTTGAACTATTATATATTGTTGACGGTGCTACTGCTTTAAAGAATACCCATTTCTTCTTTAAACTCGCGAAAAGGCTTGATATGTCTGTAGTGGGAACAAAATTAGACTTTATTGAACTCCCGAAGCTGAGATACAATTTTCTCCAATATGAAAATTTTGAAAAGTATCATCCCTATATCGTAGCAAGTAATGAGGTAAGTAGTTGGTCTCAATATGAAGAGAGAGGATTAGAAACAAAAGCTCTCACATTACCACAATTTTACAATTTACATTTCCAATCAAATTATGAATTTTTTTCAGAAAATTCGATAGCTATAGGAGCAGTCCGAAGAATTGAAGATTTTTTTCCTCAAATGTTCGATATCCTGAGGATTAACCTTGGGGATCTTATCGAATACCAACAAATATTCTTTAAATATATTGATTATACTGAAGACCCAGTCATATCAAAGAAAAAAAGAATTTTAAGTGAAGTAGAAAAGCTTATTGATAGCTTTAATATACAAATTGTCCTTGTTTCACTCTATAAACTTTCTAAATTCTTTGCTATTGCTTTTGATTCCGTAGACTCATTAATAAAACAAGTAGAAGAGATTGGTAATCAATGGAACTTTTCCAACTCAATGTTAATTCATAATGAAAAGCGTAGGGTTTGGGTAGAAGAGCCTATGAGCAAATTAAATGAATTTTTCGATGCTCATGGTTATATACTGTATTTTTAGAGAATTTTAAAAATTAGGAATTATTTTAAAGGATGTCTTGAAAAATTAGAAAATTAATTAATTAGAATATGTTAATCGAAAAGAAACGGGTGATGGATCAATGAGCGACGAACGGTTAAGAATGGAAGAAATTATCCCTACAATTGAACGTGTCAAGAATACTATTGAAACTATGAAAAATGAATTAGAGGAAAAAGAAAAACTTCTTGTTGAACGAGAGTCTCGGCTCAATCAAGCTGAAATGCAAAAGCAACAATTAGAATTTGAAAAAATGTCTTTAGAAGCCGAATTCAAGAAAATCTCAGATCTTTATCAAGAGATGGCTGGTAAACAAGAGGACGCTCCACTTGATGTAAAACAGCTTTTAAGCATCTATATTACGTTACTTGAAAAAGTATTTGCAGGACAACCCCATGCAAAGATTTTATATCTTCTACATGGCGGTAAATCTAAAATGACTCGTGAGGAATTGACGAAAACGTCAGGATTCTCTCCTGCTATTGTTCTTCATTCCTTAAATGAATTGAATAGAGCAGAACTGATAAAATTTGATGTTGAAGAAGGAATAGCAGAACTAGAAACCAGAATTTTTGGTTAGATCTATAATAAAGAATGATATTTGAGTATAGAAAGTGAAAATGACTTAATAAACCTAATTATCCATATTCTTTCTTTTTCTTTCACTGATAAAACAACAATAAAAATTATCATTATTACTTAGATATAAATCAAATCGAATTTAAATCAGGATTCAACTCTCATTGTATATTCTAACAGGAGGGGATATTCTCACGATGTTAAGATTCCCTATAACTAACGTCGTCAAATTGTATTCATCATGACATCTACATTAATCGATGATTTCTTAACCTTTCTTGAAGTTGAAAAGAATTATTCTCCTAAGACAATCCGAGAGTATTCCTATGATCTGATAATGTTTGAAAGAAACTTAGAGAAAAACACGCCTAGCAGAACGCTAGAAAATGCGACCACTGGTGATCTAAGACGGTTTTTTCTTTATCTGAAACGCAATAAAGCTTATTCTCCAAGGAGTCTACATCGAAAGATCTGTTCTTTGAAATCCTTTTTCAAATTTCTAAACAAAGAAGGATATATTCGCTTAAATCCAGCTGAACACATTGAGTCACCAAAGATACCGAAATCTTTGCCCAAGACAATTAGCGTTGAAGAAGTATTTAAGTTATTATCAACCCCTATTAGTTTAAGGGATAAAGTCATACTCTACTTGTTGTATGGTACAGGAATGAGGGTTTCAGAACTAAGTGGACTAAATTTTGACCACTTAGATATTAAGAATCGCATCATTCACGTAATTAGCGGGAAAGGTAACAAAGATAGAATTGTTCCCATTCCAGATTTGATTATTCCCATATTAGAGGAATATATTACTGCAAGAAAAAGTAAGGAAAACGATCCAGCATTAATTTTAAATCGGTCAGGTTACCGACTCACAACTCGATCAATACAACGCATTGTTAAAAAGTATAAAGAGGAAGCAGGTTTACAAAACAAAAAATTAACTCCACATATGTTGCGTCATGCTTTTGCCACTCATTTGTTATCCAACGCGGTTGACATCCGCGTAATTCAAGAGCTTTTAGGGCATGCTTCGCTTTCAACAACACAACTTTATACTCATGTTACCCTAGATCATCTCAGGAAATCTTATGATCAAGGACATCCTTTATGCCAAAATCAACAAGTTTTTGACGGTTAATTAAAGATTGATAAATTTCTTGCTTTAAAATCA
>JBHLKC010000098.1:0-10985 GCA_048887065.1 Candidatus Hodarchaeota archaeon | reverse complement strand
CCTCGTCATGTTCCTGCTATAATCTTAGAAACACCTGATATTCCATATACTTTTTCAATGAAAAAAGTAGAAATTGCAGTCACAAATATTCTCCATGGAAAACCAGTCACAAATCGTGGTGCCTTATCTAATCCAGAATCACTAGACTATTTTGAAAAGATTCGTAATGCTTTAACTAACGAATGAAGATAATCTTAAAGGTTGTTTAATGATATGAAGGAGACTGAATCTTTTTTTTTCACAGCTGAAGAAAATACAAATAATGTGCAAAAATAATTGATTCTGTATTATAATAATTATAAAAAAAGGTCTGACGATTGAGTTTTCCTTTTATCAGTTTTGTTATGCAGGATATCCCTTTTTTGGGGGTTGGAATCCTTCTTACAGGTATTTTTTTCATTGTTCTCATCGTTATAGCTTCAGAAAAAATTGATAAAGTTTCAGTAACCCTTTTAGGGGTTCTAATTACTCTTGTCATCGCAATACTAGCTAGAATGATTGAGAATTACAATGTTTTGTATCAATGGATTGATATCGAGCTTATCATGACCATTGTTGGCATTACATTGATCATGGAGATGCTAAAAAAGTCAGGTTTACTTGAAGTGTTTATCTTATATATTCTACGATCAATTCGAGGATCATTCGATGTTTTAACCTTGATTCTAGCTCTCTCAGTTTTCATTTTAAGTATGATAATTACTAATGTCTTAGCATTAGTGATAGTTGCTTCTATAACAGTCTTGATCGCTGAAGTGGCGGAATTCGATTCTAAACCAATCTTATTCCTTGAGCTAGCAATTGCGAATTTATCCGGTATGTTGACCCCAATCGCCTCATATACAGCAGCTTATGTTTCTCTAGAACAAAACTGGAGCTATTTAGACTTTTTAATTCTCAGCTTACCTTATGTAAGCATTATGATTTTAGTGACATTTCTATTTACTCGAATTATGTACCAAAACGCTTTTATTGATATAAAGAGAAAAGAACAGGCTTTCAGCCACCAACTACAGCGATTAGTCAAGACTATTGACCCTTGGGGATTTGTTGATTCTAGAATTAATTTTTATAAAGCTATTGGAATTTTTTTCATTGTAACAGTTCTTTTGGCTATTGGTACCTCCTTGGGGGTTAGTGTTGATATAATATGTCTTTTTGGTGGATTCATGGTTTTAATATTCTTCTCTGATCATGTTAATGAATTTATTCGTGCAATAGATTGGCCAATGCTTTTTTTCCTCTGCGGTATTTTTATTATGTCAGGTTTAATTCAAATGACGGGATTACAATTACTTTTAAATGAACCAGTTATTAATCTTTTAGAATTCTCTCCTGTGATAGGAATTGTGGGTTTCACTTGGATACTTGGTGCCTTCACTTCTATAATTGAAAATATTCCTTTAATTTTTCTTTTAAGACCACTTATCGATTTAATTAGTACTCAAACGGACTCTCATCTTGTCTGGTGGGCAGTTCTTGCTGTCGTTAACATTACCGATTCTGTTATTTTGATAAGTAGTGTAAAAGGTATTTATATTATGGAAATGGCGAATCGGGAGGGTATTAGAATTAGCTTTATCGAATATCTCCAGTATGGACTTGTCGTAACAATTATTCACTTGGTAGGTATGGCTGGTTACATACTTGTCCTCTTTACGTTATCATGAGAAAAAAGAACATTTTACAAAATAATATATCAAAACTTACAAATATCTTCCTTTATGAGTAAATTTAGTTGGAAATTAGGATGTCGTTAGAAAATTTGATAAGAAAAAGAAGAGCATACAGGGCTCTAGAACCTATTAAAATCTCGAAAGAAATTATAGAAAAGGCAGCAACACTATCTCAGCTAGCACCTTCTTGTATGAATAACCAACCATGGAGATTTATCTTTGTACATGATCCAGAAACCCTAAAAGACCTTCTTAAGGCATTATCCCGTGGAAATCAGGTTTGGAATCGAAATTCAACTATAATCATTGCAGTTTTTTCAAAACCTGATTTAGATTGTGTAATTGGGCCTAAAAAGGATCGAACTTACTACCAATTTGATACAGGTATGGCAACAGCTTTCATGATACTATATTTAACTGAACTTGATTTAGTAGCCCATCCTATGGCTGGATTTGATCCAGTAAAGGCTAAAGAAATCCTTAGAATACCAGAGGAAATGGAATTAATCACCCTCATAGGAGTGGGGAAAAAAACTAATATTATTCCAGAAGATTTCAGTGAAAATCAAAAGAAAACTGAATTTGAAAGACCTAAGCGAAAGCCCTTATCTGATTTTGTATTTTTTAATACGTATAAGGAAATATAATATTCTAATTAGGATTGTACAGTGCTAAATTATGAAAAATCTTACCCAGAAATAAGCATTTCAGGCTCATTATCATCCTCCTCCCTCAAGGGGAAGACATAATGAATCGTTGATCGATTTAGATCAAAATCGTGATTAACAAAGCCACAAGTCTTAAATCCTTGCTTTAACAGGAAAGCATGAACTCCAGCTAGATGATCTTCCGCAAAACCTCTTAATATATTATATTGAGTATTGTCTCTCCCGTATTTCTTTATGTGGTTGACCAATTTTGTGCCAATTCCTTTTCTCTGCCACTCTGTCGATATTACCAAAGACAGTATGTAAATCCCTCTGCCGAAAAAGTCTATTACCATATATCCAATAATTTTGTCTTTTGATTCACCTTGTTTTTCTTGATAGTCAGTTTCTATAATATCGGGAGATACTTCAACAACAAATGTTCTACCCTTCTCAGGAACTTCTAAATAAAACTCTATCCGTTTTTTTTCGCTTTTCAAAACAGAAGGACCATATGAATGGGTTTCTAAGATTAAAAGTTTGATAAAATCCCAATCTTCATCTTTGTACTCGCGAATCATGAAATCTTTCAAGTTTAATCACATAAATTATATCATATAATTTGTTTAATAAGTTTAGAGTTGTATTTTATAAAACACCAGACTTTAGAGTAATAATGGTTAGAAAATCCTTTAAGAAAGATCTATGGATATTAAAGCAATGTCAAAAGAGAAAGAAGAAGCTAATCCAATTTTCTCGATTCTTGGTCCTCCAGGCGCAGGAAAAACATCCTTATTATATCGATTGTATTCGGGGATATATTACACAGATCGATATGATTCTTATCGCGATTTTGAGGAATTAAAAGTTGATAAAGTTCGTCTACGTGCTCTAAACGTCCTTGAAAACAATTTGCTCAAAAAAGAATGGAAACAATTTGTCAATGG
Organism: Candidatus Hodarchaeota archaeon; assembly: GCA_048887065.1. GTDB lineage: Archaea > Asgardarchaeota > Heimdallarchaeia > Hodarchaeales > Hodarchaeaceae > Hodarchaeum. The sequence continues at coordinate 7,715 of JBHLKC010000098.1, read as the reverse complement.
ATGCTCTGCGGTCATTTATGTTATAGATACTTCAACAACCGAAGGGATTTCAATTGGAAAACGATTATTTCTAGACTTAAATTCGTCCAATTTATTCCAAAACATTCCTCTAGCTATTTTTGCAAACAAAAGCGATATTATTCATTATAATAAGCATCAACTTGAAAAAGATTTAATGGTACCAGATATACAATTAAATCCAGAAAGAATTGCGACTTTTAACATATCTATTAAAACAACTGAAGGAATTATTTTAGCAATGGAATGGATTATGAAAAAATCAAATGTTTTTTTCTATATTCCTGCGTTTCGAGAATAAAGGTTGATTAAATCAAAAAAAAAAGGGATGTAACTCCAATATCAGTTAAGAAATTTAACCAAAATTTAACAATCCTTAAGCAGGCATTGCATGCTCCTATTATAATTGATTTTGGGATAGATTCAAAATTTGCTAAATTTTTGTGTGTATTAGGATGTCACCAATGTTGTGGTTATGCTTATTTCTTGCCATCTGAGTTTAAAAATTTACCATTCAGCATTAAACAAAATTTAATCTTCAAAGTGGACAAATATGATATAATAAAAAAAGATGGAAGATGCATATTTTTTGAAAAAGAGGCTGAGAATGATTTCTATTGCTCTATTCATGAATTTCGTCCACTACGATGTCGAATTTATCCTTATTTCCCTTTAATAGTGGAAAAACGTATAGTGATTACATTAGAACCAGCATTAAAAATGCTCAAGGATAAAAGTCATAATAAATCCTGTCCAGGAATCGGGAAGTATGGAAAACCATTAAAGAATACAATCAGAGATTGTTTATCCTTTATAGAAAACTTAAAAGACTCATCAAGTCTTTTAGCGACAGTTATTTTTGAAAGCGAAGCTTTTAACAAAATAAGGAACGATAGGTGGTTAATCGAGTAATGAAAAAAGGGAGGAGTCAATTACTAGAGATTTTTTGCCAAACAGCTTGAATTTTTTCTCCAGTCCGTGCAATGACAGGAGCCAAAACATCTGCAGAGGCAAGGTTAATATCGGCAGCAATTTTCATAATTGAAACATGGGCAACAAAAACCTTTTCCTCTTCTTCATAAACGACAAAACTGCAAGGAAACAAGAGTCCCACATCCTTAGAAATATCTAGAGCCATTTTAGCAAGCTCTGGTCCACAACCCAAAATAGTTGTATATCTAGGATACTCTGCAATTCCTAATTTTGTTTTTATTACAACATCAATATCTTTCGTAAGTAAGACACTAAATCCCTCTTCCGTCATAATTTTTTCAATAAGCGCAACTACTTCATCAAACGGCATTTCAATTTCTTTTCTTAATATGTCAACCATAATTTCTACCTCAAATCCCACGAAATTTTTATTTTTAAGAAGATATCTTTGTAAAAATCGTTATGATAATTGCTCAGATTAAATGGTTGTTCTATTCTTTTTCTTTTCAATATGTTGATCTTAACAATTACGTATTTAAGGTAAATTAAGAAGAAAAATTTATATTCAAAGACATTTAAACAAATTTCAATCCCAAACATTTCATAAGGTGTTTTAACATCTGATAAGGAGTTTAAATAATGCCGAAAAATAAATTTGAAGATAGTGACTTGTGGGTAGAAATCGATCTTGATCTTTGCACAGCCGTTGGAGAGTGTGTAGACGTTTGTCCAGAGGAATGTTATGAAATCGTTAATGGAAAAGTTTCCGCTGAAAATATTGGCACATGTATCGAATGCGCTGCTTGTGATGGAGTTTGTCCAAATGATGCGATTCTAGACCATTGTTCTTGGTAAAGAAATAGATTTTTCCCTTAAGTTAACCCCAAGAGATGTTTTTTATCCAAGGTATTAATATAGATGACTTTGGTGGTATTTCTGACAAAACCTCTTAGGAGAGTAAAGATATCTGGAAGAGAATTTAGAGAAAATTCGACAAATCCAAATTGATAAGGCACAATTAATAAGCGAAGAAGATCATGTTGAAAATCCAAAGCAATTACTTGCTATTGGAGTGATCCAGAGAAATGAAAAAATTAGAGGTGGAGGGATTCTATATGATCTGGAGCTTATGACTCAGATTGAGTCGTGGATCGGAGACGAACTTAACATATCAGCAACTTATATTCCCACATTTCTAAGCCTTCGTAATAAACCAGCACTAGAACCTGTCATCAAACACTTCTTGGGAAGATTCGATCTTATATTAGTAGAAGGTGCAGGAATACAACATCCCGCATTCTGTGGTTTAGCATCAGAGTTAGGTGTTGATTTTGATATTCCCACAATAGGTATCACAAAGAGTCCCTTACTTGGCAAAATAAATTGGTGTGAACCTTTAAAAGAACGCTCTAATGAACATGATCTGTACCCTGTCTACTATGATAAAAAATTGCTTGCATATTTTATCAGGAAAAAAAGGAATAAACGGGGAATTTTTCTTTCAATAGGAAATAAAGTATCATTAAAGACCGCAATTGATATTGTTTTACCCCTTATGCATTATAGGATTCCTGAACCACTTAGACAAGTTAAAATTTTATTAAAGGAATACTAAAATTGTACTACAAACGTATTACCTTAAGTTAAAAATTATTTTCATAGTATCTTCATAGTCTAGTGGTTGCCTTATTAGTCAAGTTTTTTAAGTTAGGGATTGTAGCCTCTACTATGAACGATCCTGAAGTTCAAAAACTGATATCCTTTGCTTGTCCAGATTGTATTTCTGGGTATTGTTACAAGATGCAAACTTTACCAAATTTCTTTAAATGTGATTCATGCCAAGGAGAGCTTTTTATTTCTAACCAAATTATAAATTTGATCACTAAAACAAATATAATTCAATTACCTCTTCCTAAAGGGATAAATATAAAACTTCAGGGCTCATCTTCGAGTTCAACCTCTTAAAACACTCTCATTGATAAATAACCTGCTCTTTAATGAAATTAAAGATTGAATATCATAGTATTAATCAATCTTCTTAAAACCACAAATTTTATCTAAGGTTAAGTATAGAAAAACCATATCCTGATATAGATGTGGGAGTAAAAATTTCTATCTTCAATATTATATATGAGATAAAAACGAAGCAGGGTATAGCTAGATTACATCATCGTACCCCAGAGTCTCCTGGTAGACCAATATTAATGCTTCACGGATTTGGAAGTTCTGCTGAAGTTTGGTTCAAGTTTAAGGACTCATTGGGGAATTATTTCAGCCAAAAAGGCTGTGATTGCTGGGCTCTGAATCTTAGTAATGCTGTAACAGGAGACATTCCCACATTAGCATATGAGGATCTCCTCACATCAATTGAATTTATATACAGTAAAATTAAACATCGAATTTTACTAATTGGTCATTCTATGGGAGGAATTATAACTAGAATGTTGACAAGTCCGAATTTTGACCACCCGTATGATTTAGATCGTGTTATATCGATGTTACGAGGAGTAGCGCTACTTACTGTTCCAAACCATGGTGCTGCTAAGGGTGATCTTTCAATGATTGAGGATGCAATCAATTTATTTCGGAGTGTTTTTCGAGAAGAATATGAACCAGTTCCAGCTGATTTAGGTCTCGGATTTGCCCAATTGACACCTACAAGCAGTCTTTTGAAGAAACTAAATAGTCCTCTTCCTTTGAATCCCGATTTGAAGTGGTTAAATGCCGTGGGCACATTTGATAGAGTTGTACCATTAAAAAGTGCTCTCTTTGAACCCTTTGAGGTGCGCAAGCTTCCAGATTTTTCTCAACAAGAATTTCCTTGTGATCATATGATTTATCCTTATCATCAGACGATTGAAAAAATTTCCTCAGTAGCTAGAAAAGCTATTCCAAGTGATTCTATTGATTCAAAGATTGGGTCATTATTGAAAGTTTATCCTGCCATTCACACATTTAAAGACGTTGGTGAGTGGATTCTACAGAATTTTTTGCCACACCTAGATTATGATTCAAAATTTCAAGCAGATTTTACTTCTAGATATAAATCAGAGCCACATTAATTTCTTTTTAATTTTTCGAAAAGAATTTATTTATGGTTAGATGGATTTTTAACCCACCATTGCCATTTAGTCCTTTGAAGTCGCGAAAGAAACCATTCTATACTATATTTAAAATTCCTTTTCTGCCAGATGAATGCGATTAGCACAAAAAGCAGTGAGTAAAGAAAACCTGCAAACATCATGAGGTTTACATTCGGTAGAAGTGTCCTAATGAAGGGAATATCTGAAGGTATAGCAAAAGCTAAATTATGTACAAGATAAACAGTTAGAGTGATTTTACTGAGTAGAACTACTGGCAAGATCAATCTATTTACTTCACGATGTTCATAAAAGGTATTTAAGTCAAGAAGAAGTATAAAACCAGTAGTAGTAAGAATATGGACGCCTATTGCAATGAATACTAATGGAGATGAAGCTGGATACCAAACTGCTGTTGACACATATCTCTCTATTCTCATGAATAAAATACCAATGAAAAAGACCAAAATGCCCCCAGTAATTGAAAATAATCCCCTCCTAATGATGAGATCCTTCTCTTCATTAGGTAAATCAATATATGAAGCTAATAATGCACCAGCTGAAGGAAAAGCAAGCCAAGGTATTATAGGGCTTTGACCTTGCTCGAAAAAGATTCTTTCGAGAATTGACCGCAGGTTTAGTTCTACATATAGATCCATAACTTGACTTGAGGAATAATCATGAAAGATTAAGAAAAATGAAATAATAAAGATCAAACAAAATAATAAGGTAACCAAACTTACTTGTCTATGTCTCCAAAAGCCGCGTGTTTCGAACATCCAAGCTATTTCGAATACAATGAGGAGGAAGATTGTAGAAAAAGAGAACATATGAAATAATTCCCAAGTAAGCAAATAGTTCAACAAATGTTTAGGAGAAACCACTAAGCCTGCTATTAATTCACCAAATTCCGCAATCAAGAAAAAAATCACAGCTCGCTTTAAAAGACGATATCTACTATCAAGACGTTCATTCTTCGTTCTTTTTCTGAGAAGAGAATTCGTTGTATTAAAAGCGTACCAAAACAGAAAACCAGGTGGAACAACCAGAGCAATCGTTAGTAGAACCCAAAAAAGGAAAGGAACATTGGGCCATCGTGCATCAAGTTCACTATCCCACCAGAGACCTGTGTGCCCTATAACCATGAAAAAAACTGATATTCCTTGCAGAATATCAACAGTCACTAGATAGAACCGTTTGCGTATTTCGTCTTGCCTGATTTTCATTTTTACTATCCCCTTTAGTAAAGAATAATAATGGGGATCAATTAATGGTTTTTATTGGTATGTTCCATGAATTTAAAATTTGATTAAATTGCATTACGCTCCAATAGCTAGGTATTGTCTACATATAGTCATCCGCTTTTTTATTATTTTTTATTAAGTAAGATATATCTTATCACTCAAACTCTAATTAAATTATCAGACATTTCAGAATATTTATCAAAAGGTTTCGATTTACTCCTTAACGAATGAACAATAATGACAATTCATTATCTAACTGGTGCAGAACCACTCTATATTAAAGGTTCAAGTAGGGGGTGTTTGTTATTACATGGAGGAGGTGGAGGTACAACATGGGATTTAAAGGAATTTGGCCAGGAATTGAATTCGAAAACAGGGATGTCAATTTGGTTACCAGCATTGAAGGGCTTTGGTACCAAACCAGAGGATCTCTACAATGTCAAATTTGCTGATTGGATAACCGATGCTCGTGAAGGGTTTCTAAGACTCCAGCAAGACTGTCAATCCATATTTATTATAGGACATAGTATGGGAGGACTTCTTACATTGGTTCTAGCTGCAGAGATTGAGGAAGTAGCTGGTATTGTGACATGGTCAGCTCCTTTTGAAGTTCAATCTAGTTTTAATTCTTTTTTGCCTATCATAGGAAAAATACCTATTTTGAGGAATCATCTTCTTTCTTTATTATCAATTTTTATCAAACTCCCACTGTTGAACCGACTCATTCCTAAAAAAATTCCCTCAGCTGCTCCAAATGGGTTGAAAGAGAAAGGTTGGGTAGGATATGAATGGATTCCACCTACAATCGGTATAGCTCTACGCGATGGATTAAGCCGTTTAAAAAAATGTATTTCCGAAGTAAAATGTCCGGCATTCGTTGTTCAGGGTTCTAAAGACGAATTTATTTCTGAAAATAATCTTGAGAAAATATATCATCGAATTAACTCTCCAAAGAAAGAATTATGGCTTGTAGAAGGGGCATCTCATGCGATAATGAGCGAAGATATGTATAAGGAAGAGCTATTCACTCGAACCATTAATTTTATTGAATTAGTTTCTCCTTAGAAACTGAAGAAGGTTTAATCAGAGAAGCAAGGGCTTCTTTTGTCGAATATTCAGGTAAAAAACCATAAGTTCTCAATTTCTGGTTTGAAGCGACATATGGATAAGCAACAAAGTCTAAATAAGCAGGGGGTACTTGAGATAATCGTAATTTCCATTGGAACCAAAGTAAAATTTTCAAAACACGATATGGCATCCGTAACCCACGTTTTTTTAAAATTTCGGGAATTTCTCCGACTTTAACATCATAATCAGGTGTTAGATTATATGGTCCTACAAGACGATACTCTAACATAATTTGAAACCCTTTTAGAACATCACTAATGTGAAGAAATTGAATATGAGTATCTCTGTTCGGGTAAGGTAATGAAAAGAATGTACGCCATCCCCCTCTAAGGATTTCTGAAACATAACTATCTAAATCACCTGATAAGATTGGTGAGGGTCGTATTCGTCCGATTTTCATTTCACAAAACTTCTCAAACTCATCTAAGAGCTGCTCAGCAAGAGTTTTATGGTAAGAATAATGGAAATTCTGGTTCCCTCGGAGCTGATCATTTTCAGTTAATGGATAGGGATTATCAGGAAAAGCTCCATAACATAATGTTGAAGAAGCATGAAGAAAATAATCTATATTGGCTTTGTTTGCTTGCACTAAGGTATTTTTAGTCCCCTCAATATCAACTTGATATGCCTTCTTTTTGTTGTGAATGGGACTGACTGTCCAAGCCAAATGAATCAGATCGGTAACTCCGTTTTCCTCTAAAATCTTTGAAAAATCGTCTCTAATGTCACACTCATAAAAAGAAAAAGGGATTTCAGAGTGGAAATCGATGCTTCGTATGTCTAAGCCAATAAATTGATCAATTTGCATATTAGAGCTGTTTAAATAAGGAATTAAGTGTCGACTGATATAACTCGCGGCACCTGTTATTGCTAGAACTTTCGACACTAATTGACCTCATTTTTATTGTTAATTGGGATGACTGTTGGGACTTAAAGCGGTTTCTCTAACACTATTTCAGCTATATCCTTGCATGTATAATTTTTTCTATCATTACTCTTATCAATTAAATTTATAATGAAATCTGCTTATTATTTCTTGTTTTAACTTTCTTTCGATCTATGGGATTGATTTCAATGAAAAAGAGTATAAAAATAGGAAAAGTTGTAGGCCCCTACTCTCCAGGCATAATAGCCTCTGGAAAAAGGACAATATTTGTATCTGGCCAAATAGCAAAAGATTTAAATGCAGATACTTCTCAACAAACCAAAGAGGTGTTGGAAAAAATAAAGAATGTTCTTGCTGAAGCAAACGCATCAATGGATGACATTGTAAAAGCAACTGTTCTCCTTGCTGATATAAATGATTTTGGGC
>JBHLKC010000097.1:0-11028 GCA_048887065.1 Candidatus Hodarchaeota archaeon | reverse complement strand
GAATCCTTGTTTTACGTTAATTGGTTTTGAAAATGTATAAGTTTTCCATTTAGGACCCGATGGTAGACCTAAATCAATTGGTTTGCCATCTGCGTCAAGAAATCCTTCCTCTAATGTTGTTGTACCCAATGCGTTGCCTGGTTCTCCATTATTATCAGTCGAAACAGTCATAGTCCCACGAGGGTAATCTCCGTCTCCATTTAAAAGATCAACGTATCGTATATAGAGTTTAACCTGAGTAATATTGGCATTTTCTTCAATGATTTCGAATTTTTGAGCGGCTTCAATGTAAGTTGTAGAGATCCTAATATCACTATTCTCAGTTTCATTTTCAATTGTCAACCAGTAACCAGACTCAGTTGTATCATCTGGTTCCATATCTACCGATTCTGAATTCTCAACCTCCGCATTAATCAACGGATCAGAGGGGGCTGTTTGGTAGACCTCATTCGGAATATCATTGGTCTCACCGATTAGACTGTCATTTTCTGAATTAGAAGTTGAGACTTCATGATTAACAGGCAAAAAATTGAAAATGAAAGAAGCTATGATTAGTAGGCCAATTATTTTATATTGACGTCTTATCTCAATCATAACAAGTTAATGTTACTCTAAAGAATCTTATTAAGTAATCTAGACAGTTTTTCCGCAATTTCTAAAATTGGGCTATTCTTTATTTAATTAACTAGAGACATTCTCCGCATTTTTAAGATATTCACTAGATAATTCGTTCGTAAATTCAAAAACTGCGGAATTAGGAAGGTGAGTAAAATTTAATATTTCCGAATTGGTTTCACCCAGTTATTGCGGTAATCACCTTTCAAAAAACGAAGATTTGAATCTAAAAGTAATAATTTTTATAATAAATTTACTTAATAGTCTTTTCTTCATCTGTCAACATATTTTGTAACACTGAAGAAAGATTGGACGCATATTCAACAATGGATTTCCTTCCCTCTATACTTAGATATAAAACTGTTGTGGGCTTTAAGTCAATAAACTTCTTTTTAACTTCAATAAATCCTTTAGTCTGGAGTTTTTTTATGTGAGACGATAAATTCCCACTTGTTAAACCTAGCGCTTTTTGTATAATAGTGAAAGGAGCCCTACCCCGTGGTAGGAGAAACATTAGAATAGAAAGTCGTGTTGGATTATGGAGATCTATATCTAATTCCAATACGGTTTGAATATCATCCTTCTGAGGATCTGCAGCATTCAACTGGATCATGATGTTTAAGAAACTTTTATTTTTATGTTTTTGGACACTAAAAGTAAATCTCTGCAATCCAATGTGTGATAAGTTAAGACACCTAATTGATGGATGATATTTCACTCAGGAATATCTATCTTCTCAATATAAATGTCTACTTGTCTTCGATTCCAAAAAGCAACGAGACTAAAGCTAAGCCCAAACGTGAAACCAAAAATTAAGCCTCCATAAATGAAAAACAAAGAGTCTAGAATATTCCCGATTAGCATGAAGATTGATGCACTAAATGATACGATTGGAGTTACGAGATAAACCATTTTGGGTAAAATTTCTTCATTTTTTGAATAATATTTTTTATCTTCCACTAACGCTGTAAATCCACTGATAAGGGCAACTGTTGGGAAAATTAGATAATATAATTCAGTAAAATTAAAAAAGCCTATTGCTACTCCCATTAGTATGAAACTGCCAATTAGAAAGAGATTATTACCCTCAATACCCTTTTCTTGAGTTTTTCGACTGTAAATGTTAATGAGATGACGATCAGAAAATCCTTGGATAATTAATCCTGAAACTATCGCTAGTATCCAGGGCGTGATACTTACCAGGCCAAAGAATTGTAAGCTTGAAAACACACCATCTAAAATCCCTGCACCTATCAATAGGAGTCCCCAGATCAAACGAGACATACTGTCTTTTTGAATGATGAATGTTTTCTCAAATGATTTTACTCGGTTCATATAATAGAGTAATTGTTTGATATCTGCAGGTGAAATTATATTATTGTCCATAGTTACTATTATTCATTCCTAGTTTATATAGGGACATCAAACTTTGAACTACAAAGTGGCTTGTTATTCAAACTTCTTGGCGTTACGGCTAGTATTGACATCTTTTAAGGAGGGAAAAATTAGTACTATTCAGGTTAAACTATTAGCAACAACAAAATGAAAAATGGGAATGAATCAAATGTCAATAATTATAGAAACAAATAGGCTGAGTAAAACCTTCAATGGTGTTCAAGCCCTGAAACCATTAAATCTAAAGGTACGAAAAAACTCAATTTTTGGATTTCTTGGTCCAAATGGTGCTGGTAAGACCACTGCGATGAAATTATTACTTGGACTTATCCGACCTACAAATGGTACTGGTACTATCTTTGGTCATGATATTGTCCAAGATAATATCAACATACGAGCTCGTATTGGTTACTTACCACAGGAATTAGATATTAAAACACTTGAACATTTGACTGCACGCGAATTGCTACGTTTTGCAGCGAAATTTTACTTCAAAGGCCCCAAACAGATGATAGAAGATCGGGTACAAGAAATGCTTGATCTTGTAAGCCTAACAGATAAAGCTGACAGGCCAATTCGAGGATATTCTGGTGGTGAAATTCAGCGATTGGGGATCGCTCAAGCACAGATTAACTATCCTGATTTACTCATCTTGGATGAACCTGCTGCTTCTCTTGACCCTATTGGTCGTCGTGATGTTCTTGAAGTGATGGAAAGGCTTCGTAAATATACAACTATTTTCTATAGCACTCATATCCTCGATGATGTGCAAAAAGTTAGTGATTCTGTGGCTATTCTCAATAAAGGGGAATTAATTGCCCAAGGTTCTATTGAGGAGTTACTGGCTGGAAGTGAGGGTTTAATCTACAATATTAAGATAAAAGGTGACACTGCTAAAGCTTACGACCTCATCTCTGGAGAAGCTTGGGTCTCTGATATCAAAGTTATTGAGAAGAATGGCTTTACTACCTGGCAGGTTGGAGTGAAGGATTCGACTCTTGCTGAACAGAAATTACTACGATTGATGCTTAAGGACGAACAGGTAAGGATTATTGAATTTCAACAAAAGAGCTTTGAATTAGAAGATGTTTTTCTAAATTTAGTGGAAGGTTAAGAAAATGGTAACAAATACAGAATTTAAATTAAGAACTGTTCGAGGTTGGAGATCTGGTTTAAACAACCTATTATCAGCTGAATTTGGTCGGTGGGGAACGAAAGACTGGTATATTATAATGGGTCTTTGGTTAGTTATAATAAATGGTTCACTTCTAGGGATCCTATCTGGAGCTGAGGACGTAACTGCAACCCTCATAATACTTGGATTACTTGCTGGAATGTTTCCAGTAATCAATGTTGTCATCGTTTCACAGGATGTTATTATTGGGGAAAAAGAAACCGGAACCGCTGCGTGGATCCTTTCTAAACCCGTTTCTCGCTCTGCTTACATTCTTTCAAAATTAATTGGTAATCTTGTAGGTTTTGTTATAAGTCTGGCAATAATCCCAGGGTTAGCAGCATATGTTACTTTCTACTTAGTGGGAGGAGTATTATTGTCCCCTGGACCTTTCTTTGCTGCTATTGCTATTCTTGCTCTCAACTTGATTTTCTATCTGACTTTGACAGTAATGTTAGGTACATTCTTTGATTCTAGAGGAGGAGTCATTGGGATTCCAATGATACTTGGTCCTGGATACTCGTTATTTTATACTCTGCCTATTATATCTGAGTTTCACCCAATGGCAATGTTTTTGCCTCCACCAAATACAGGTATTTCTTTCTTTAGTGCCATTGCCTTGGGAGAACCCGTAGGATCGTTAATTCCGTTCTTTACGACTATTTTCGGTATCATCTTATTCACAATTATTGCTCTGTGGCGTTTTCATCGTGAAGAATTATAGCCAGAGTATGGTGAGACCAATTTCCTTTCTTAATTTCCCTTCTTTTTTTTTATTAAAAAATTGGTGAAATCTTGTGGAGCAGTCAAACAGAATCTTACGAACTGATCAGAAAACAAAAATTATGACATATTTTAGTTTGATAGGTTTTTTTTCTTTGATACTAGGGATTATTTTCAACTTTTTTGAAGTTGGTTATGCCTGTTCCTTGTTATGTTGGATGATTAATGGTATTATAGAATCATCCTACAATCAAGAAGAGCTAGACAAAACAGTCCTTTTATTTTCCACCCAAAATTTCATCATCACTACATTAGTTGGAATTGGGATTAGTTGTATTTTAATAATCCTTCTTTTTCTTCATTAGTTTCCATTATAATTCCTTGCCTTGGTAGAGGAATTAAACTCCAAGATTTACAATGTTATATTCTAACTACCTCTGTGAATCCATATTATTTGGAATAGATGAATGGTTTTTGATATCATATGGATTAATCCTGTACAATACCAAATTATTTTGTTCTGCTCTCTATCAACCCATACTGTATGTGATATATGCCCTATCAAGATAATAACACCGAATTTCTTAGATAATTTTATTGCAATAATGAGGTTCTTTCTATACTCCTTTTAACTTAGATTAACGTCTCCTTAAAGTCGACTCATTCGAAAAAATAATAAATAGAAGATAATTTACCTTAATTTGAAAATATTATTGTGTTAGAAATGATATCTTAAGGAATTATCTTCATTCAATTTCCTATGCAAAGAAATCTATGTAGAAATAATCGGTGATTTAAATGTCAATAAAGAGTAAATTAATTGTCGTTACCAAAAATACTGTAGCTGATATTGGTGAATGGCCAAACATTGGAGCAATAGCTTTAGAAACATTTTTAGTAGCCATTGATTCATCCGATCGTTATTTACATGCAAAAGAATTCCGAGAAAGAGTAAAAAATCACTTTAAACTTCCTGTTAAATATGTTATAATTACACATTATCATGCAGATCATATTGGCGGGCTAGATGCTTTTACGAATAGTACTATCATTTGTTCAGATCACACTGCAAAAAAAATCCGCATAAAAACCCTAACACCTTTTACTGATCAATTTATAATTCAGGATAAGAATCAGATGGTAGAAATTTACCATTCAGGTGGTCATACTGCAGGATCGAGTTTTGTTTATTCCCCAAAAGACAGAACGATCTTTGCAGGCGATTTAGTTATTGCAGATAGATTTCCACCTTATGGTGCAGATAGTACCTGTGATCCTGATTTGTGGATTCGAGCACTTGAACGAATGAAAGCTTTTAGGCCTACAAAAATCATCCCAGGTCATGGTTCGATTCTGAACGGGTGGAAAGAACTGGATAAACATCTTTTTTGTTTGAATAACCTTTGTAAATCGATAAAAGAAGCAATTCATGATAATATTAAACCTTCGAAGGTTGAGATTACAGATTTTTTTGGAGAGTTTAGCAAAAATTGGGCTAAGGTTACAGTTCCTAGGTGGTATTCGTTTTATAAATTGAAAGAGGAGCTTCCAAAGATACTAGATGAGTTTAAAGCAAGAACTTCTGAAAGGAATAAAGAAAAACTTGCAAAAATGACATTAAGAGACCTAGGAATCATAGCAGATTACCTAGGTATCGAAATTAATGGAAAAAAAGAAAATCGAATTGCGCTTATCATTAATCATATAAATGAATCAAGATGATTCACACAAATTCTTCCAAAGCAACTTTTGATCCCATCCATGAAATTTTCCATTAGTTGCAGAGTTTATTCAATGGTGTAACTATTTAAAATCCGATATAATTCATCTATCTCAATGTTATAATCCATAACGGAATCATCAAGTTTAAAGGTCTTCACTATGGTTCTTATGCCTCCCAAAACTACCCCGCAATCTTGGTCACTCCTACATAAGTCGTTCTATCAATTAGTTAAATTGATTCTCCCTCGATTTATGCGTGTATATTTCCGTTTTGAGGCTAATGGGATTGAGAACACAAAAAACCTTCCTGAAGGTACTCCAGTTATTTACTGTTTTAATCACAGATCCCATTTAGATACCTTTATTTTTGCTAGTGCTTTAGTTCGCCCTTTCGGAAATCGAACTACTTGTGGGTTAATGGCTAATGGGAAAGTAATGGAGCAAAAGTTCTTTAGGCTTCTGAAATATCTTGGAGCGTTTCCTGTCTACTCTGAAAACCCTGCTCCAGCTCTTAACTATGCAGCTAGACTGTTAAAAGAAAATTTGGCTGTCCTTATCGCGCCACAGGGTAAAAGAATTCCAAGTAATCCCTTATATGATTATCATAACTTAATTAACACAGTTAAATCAGGGGTTGGCAGATTGATATTACGATTCAACGGGAAAATACCTGTGGTGCCAATTTATATCCATGGTTCACACGAAGCACTCAGTAAAGACAAGATCATTCCAAAATTCAAATCTTTTATTTCAGTCTCCTTTAGTAAACCTCTTTTATTCACCAAATATGAGCGGAAAGAAGGATGGCATGATTCAGACCCGAATTTTTATTCTGTAGCTCAAGAAATCAGTAAACAAATAATGAAGGCTATTAAAGACCAAATGATGATTCAAGAGAAACACTTCTTTACAATTATTCGAAAAAAGTTAACAATTCCTTTGGAGAACTTAAGTATTCCACCTAAGTCTCGTGTGAAAAGGAATAGATTTCTAGCTAAATTGTTACACTATTCTCCAGAGGAATTAGAGAAATGGATAGATTAGTCCGTTTAATCTTATTAAACAGATGAAAATTCTGAGTTAATGTTTCTGACACGTTGGACACAAGTAGATTTGACCTCCGCCAAAACTCATCTTCTCAATTCCTGTTCCGCATTCTGGGCAAGTTTTTCCTTTCATGTTTGGCCCCATTGCTGGAATGTATTTTCCTTTTTTAGCATACAAATCGATAAATAGATTTTTCCCTCCCAGCTCCATTCTTTCATTAATTAAGGCATTAATAGCCTCAAATAATGTTTTTACTTCATCCACGTTTAGTTCTGATCCTTTCTTTTTTGGAAATAATTTTGCTCGATAGATAATATCTTGAAATGCACTGTTTGATACCCCCACTAGGATAGCATCCTTTCCAACAAGAATTGCCTTCAGATTCTTATTAAGAGTGCTTATTTCCTTAGAAAAGCGTTCAAAAATAAATTCATCTTCAATTGGTGAGATACCTCGTAAGAAATCTCTTTTAAACATATAAGAATCAGCTAATTCTTCATCCTTAAGCGCAAGAATACACCCCATACTTTTTATTCTCACAGTTAAGAACGTATTATCACTGAATTGAATTTTCAAATGATACTTTTTGGAGATTTTTGAATCATCATTAACGTAAAGAACCTCTCCTCCATATTCAGGAGCGATTAATAGATTCATCGAATTATCTAATACAACGCGGATTACATTTCCTCTCGCTCTAACTGATGTTATTTGTCCATTTAATAGCTGATCAAAGTCTTGGATATTCTTATTCAGAAAACCGATTTTTTGCATTCTGTCATAATTCTGTAAATGGTAGGATTCTATGTGTTTTCCTACTAAGACTTTTTTCATTTGTCTAGCAAGAATTAATGCTTCTGGTAATTCAATACTCATAATCAAGTTACCCCTTCGTTACTTGATACTCTAGATCGTTGTATGATGTTTTTAAAAGTAGAAGTTTCCATATCTATTGATATGATTATATGTTGTTTTTGAATCTTATTTAATCAAGGTGCGATCAGTGAGCTTCTTAAAAAATTCTCAAATTAAGAAAAATCAAAACCCTGAATAAAAATAGCCCCGTACAAGTAAAAAAACAGAAAAAATCAGAGAATTAAAGATTATGTTCCCTACATTTAGCCCTGGAGGCTTGGATTTTAGTATCAACCCACAATTTTTATTAGAATAGCAGCGATTAGTTCAATTCTTTAAAATAGTATTTTTTTCTGTAACCACTATGTTAATTCCATTCTACAATCTTCTCATACAGCATCGGAGGCTTCAAGAATACTCCCTTCTTCTTTATCTAGTACAATTGCTTTAAAACGATGAGGATTTATGTTAATGACCTGCCTTTAGACACGAGATAGAATATTGTGAAGAAGAAATTCAATAATGTCTCGTAAGTAGCTTCTAATAAAAGTACGTTCTTCTTACTTTATTATTGTATATCTAAAGAGGACTGGTAATTTACTTGATAATTTATCTATATAACACTTAGATGTAAGTTCTACAGAAAGGTCTCCATATATGCTTAATTTCTTAGAAAAGATTGAAAAGTCCATTTTAGATGTCAACGATATAACTAGAGTTTATTGTCTTTTATTCATTATAAATATGTTAAATTCATTGATAATGAAGTGAAATGATAATATAAGTTATCTTCTCGCGTTTCAACCGAGTAAAACCCCTACATACTCTAATTTAAAGATACAATTTAATCTTGTCGCTGTATCTATTAAAACAAGGCAATTCTCATATTTTTAACTGAAGAGTGTTATATCTGCAAGTTTTGGCTTCTTCTGGACTTTAATAAAATTCGCATGTTTGACTGATATTTGTGTCAATAGCTATTCTAAGAGGTTAATAATATATATTATGAGATGTATTTCCTCTGAAACAATCATTCACTCGATTTCTTAAAGAATTTTATACTGAAAAGGTATCTGAATCTAAGATTATTTCATAATACTAAATATTGAAAGTAGGAAATCCGACCTTTGTCCTCTAATTAGGGGCTTAATTTCCTATCTCTCATCCTGATTTAGATATTTTACTCTTGTAAGAGCTATTGAAGGTTTTTTTTTTTAATATCTTAAGAATAAAGATGATAGAATACCAAAAACCTTAAATAGTTACATTTCATAAATATATCTTGAAAACAAGCGTGATTATGTAAATTAAGATGGTTTTACGCGAGTAAATCATTACAACATTTGGATAGCTGAATCAGTAAGAAACATCATTGTTCCCATTCAACATGAAATTAAAAGAAATAGTTCATATGGAGTAAGAACTTACAACATTCATTTCTATATGTTTTGGGAATATTGTAAGAAGTGCTAGAGCTTGTAAATGTGTATTGATTTGTATCCACAACCCCAAACCATAACAGGGTGAATTTTAAATATTATATCTCAAAGAGAGACTATCAATGTTTTCTGTTAAAGAGAATATTCAACAATTTCCAAATTTTGATTACTGGGACTTTGTAGTTGAATTCCAAACGAATAATCAGAGCCATAGTATTTATTTTCATGCCTTAGACCAGGTGTTTATGGGGGGGCATATCTCGCTAAAAAGAGCTATAGACCAAGAAAAGACATTATTCTGCTTTATAGATATCGGTGAGGAATTTAGAGGTGATTTTCTTAAAGTTGGGAGCTTTTCGCTTGTATGGAGACCTGAAAAAAATGAATGCTATATAGGAACTCTCTGGATTGAGCCAGAATTTCGTGGAAATGGACTTGCAAATGATATTTTCGATGAAATAATTAATCTTGCTGATGAATTAGGAATTGTATTAACTCTCCATGCTGTACCCTTCATTAGTCCAGAGGAAAAACCGACTGATCAAGAGATTTTAAAATTAAAAGATTATTATCGACGATTTGGATTTGTAGAAAACTCAACAACAAAGGGAACAGGCTTTGACTGTTCAATGGAACGCTTACCAAGTAACAACTAGCAATATCGAAATCATTAATCCTTACTAAATCTCATGGTAAAATTAAGGTCAATAAGGGCTTATTAAAATTTGAAAAAGAAAAAAACGTAGATTCCCAAGGTCTATGCAAAAGTAACTGAAATATCTGAATTGGCTTTTAAATTTGTCGAAGATTCGGGTTGGAAGACTGTAAAAGAAAAAACATCTTATACGCAGCCCTATTTTGTTGAGTCCTTAGCTTTTCTTAACGATTTTAGTACAGGAAGAGGTAATCCCCTCGTTATCTACCAGATCTTTGGAATTACTCGATAACGAACTTTCTGCATGTACTCTTCATAACCATCGAGTTTTCGAATCAAAATCCGTTCTTCGAATAGAATTCTTGGGATAAAACAAGTTAAGAATAAGATTGCAGGGATTAACGCCACATATGAACCTAGAGCAAAGGGCAAACTCAGGACGAAAAAGACATTGCCTAAGTACATTGGATGTCGAACAAACGAATATAGACCAGTCGAGATGACTACTTGCTTTTCTTGGATCTCAATTACTCGTGATAAGTAAGCATTTTCTTTTATGACAAGCATATAAATGACTAAGGAGCAAATTAATGTAGAAAAACCAAGATATCGAAATAACACTGGTACAAGAGGAGATGTCCAATGAAATCGACCCACATCAAAACCAATGAGAATAAACATGGAAATCAGAAAAATTCCAGCGATTAGAAGGATCAATGTATCAATCCAGAGAACAGGCTTATAGCTTTGTCTAGATTTGAGTGCAGTCGGATTATCCTTGAAGATGAGTAAGTGGAGAGCGATCCCATAAGTTAAAAGTATGATGATAAACGCCCAGGCTTCAGGCCAGTTAAAAGTACCAGCTGGTAGGAATAATATGACAGAAACGAGGGTAAAAGCAATAATTAATCTAATAAACATTGCTGCCATGAAATTGATCTGTTCCATTATAGTTGAATTGATCTTCACTCAGTATAAAAAGATATGTACAAAATTATTGATTTTGAATCTTAGTCGTTTTCTCCCCGTAATGGCTAAATAATGAAAGCACGTCAGAGAAAAAAAAGAAAGGGAGATCTAAAAACAAATGGCTAGGATTGTATTTAGAGCGGTTTGTAAGCACGAATATGGCCTTTCATAACCGTGTTGAGTAAACGTTCATCTTCTTCTGGAGTAAGTATGACTTCGATCTCCTTGTTGTATGTTCGAAGTTTTCGCTTTCTTAAGCCATCCCCTACTTCAACAGGTTGTCTTTGTGGTTGAATATGGTCTGCTTCGAGAAGCTCCACTCGTTCGAAACCAGCTGCTTCAATTACATCTAAGTAGTCTTCTGTTACCCATGCTCTCGATACACACCCAGGCATATCGAGGGCTTTTTTTACAACCTCAGGGAATTCGTGATT
>JBHLKC010000096.1:0-11121 GCA_048887065.1 Candidatus Hodarchaeota archaeon | reverse complement strand
TCATTCAGAAGCTTTTTGAAATCCTGAATAGGCATCCGTTCTAAATCGGAGATATTAACCATAGTTAAATTGAGGGGTTCCATAGAAAGAGTAATATTTTCCATATCGTCTTCCATGAACCATATTGCTTTCTTCTGAAGAAGCTTAGATAAGTTATTAATTGAAGCCATTCGTTGTGAGTCATTCATTTCATTGCTTGACGTGACACCTGTTATAATAGGGTGAGGAACGTTTCTTTGAGTTTTTAAAGGAGTTAGATTTGGGGATGGAGCTGAAAGTCCATCAAATGGTTCAGATTTGAACCAAAGGATTTCAAACTCTTTATCTTCTAAATAAATAGCAATCTCCTTCTGTAATTTTGAATGTGGCTGTTCATAGTCCTTTAAAGTTTTTTTATTCAGGTTTCTGAAACTTGTCTCAAGAACATCTAAATGATCGTCTAAATCATCACCTAAAATGTTTGTTAGATTCTTATAAGTGCTGATTTTGGGAAAACTTTCACCCTTTTCATATTTATAAAGAGAATGTCTTGATCTTCCAATTTTTTTGGCAAGAATGGTCAATTCCATTTGTAATCTTTTTCTTCGCTCTTTAAGTCGTTCTTTAGAAAGATTAACATAAACTCCTCCTCGGTGAGCAAATTTTGAGATTTTTACTTCTTTCAAACCTCTTTCATACTGAAAAAACATTTGTAAAGTTCTTAATGAGATTGCAGAAACATCATGTCGACGGTATAAGGTTGCTTCATCCATGTTTTTACCTGCAGATGAATGAGCAATTAACAGAGGAAAGCCAGAGATAAGCTTGGAGATCAATTGCAATTTAATAGAAGCTTGTTTTTTAAATAAATCTAAATCTACTAAGACCTTAATGACAATATTTTGTGACTGTATTTTTGTTAAATTTTCCTTTTTTGCAATAAAGTCAAAAACACTTGATTTGATATAATCATCAGACAGAGAATAACCTGCTTTTTGAAACTCATATTTAGAGTGAGTAATCAGTTGATCTTTAGTAATTGCATCTTGAAGTGACATCAGGATTCCAAGATTATGGTTATTGTGAATCGAGATTATATTGGTGGACCGACCGGGACTTGAACCCGGGGGTTGCGGTCACCACAAGGTGAACTCCGCCTTGCGAAGACGGCGTGATACCAACTTCACTATCGGCCCTATTTAAAATTTTTTTTAGTATTTATCGAAGTTATATGTCTTTAGTAATTGCCTTGACTCTAGGATATTTCCAATTGCCTCCCCTTTTAAAAAGTTCTAAAAGGTTTTCTCTGTAAATAACAATTACAGAAAAGTATCTTCTATAAGCTTGATTGAACAGAGTGCATTTTGAGAAGTGTATCGCTCAATTCTATAATAATTATAAAAAGTAGATCTAGTGATCTCTCCTCTGATTCTAGCAACACTTTAAATTATTAAAAAAATAGAAAAAAGTCCAAAGAAGGAGTTTGTTAACCAAATAATGAGGCTAATCCGAGATCATCACCCTCTTCTTCAGCTTCTTCCTCTTCTTCTTTATCTTTTTTAGCTGATACTGGGGCTGGTTCAGATGCACCTGAGGCTGCTGGAGCTGCAGTTGTCATCAATGAAGCCCCTTTGATTGCCTCCTCAATATCTATTGATCCAAGTGTTGCGACAAGCGCTTTTATCTTTGCTTCATCTGGTTTACCACCAGCAGCTTTAATTATTGCATCAATACTTTTTTCAGTTACCTTTTTTCCTATAGAATGTAAAACCAAAGCAGCATGTAAATATTGCAATTACCGTCACTTCCAAACGCGTCGTAAAGTATTTCTTAATCTTTTTATGGATTTGGTGAATTCTAACAGCATTAATGGATTTTGTTGGTACATTAGATTATCTTAATGGCTGATAGAATTTTTCTCTTCTATTTTTGGCATTTTTCACAGTTGATTTATCTGTTTAATGGAATGCATTTTACTTATTCGGATTAAGATTAAAATAAATGAGGTAAATCTTAATAGAATAATGGAAATTCAGTATTGAAATAGTGATTACTTAACTTAATTCCTGTAGATATTTTTGGTTAATAAACAGGTTGTTGATGTCTCTCTTCTTGAAACCATACGTATAATTTTCATTCACATAACAAGTATTCTATATTGACGGATTTGCTCTTTTTTTGTCATTATTTTGAGTGAATTCTTATTCTCAAATTTGGGAGTAAATAATCTTGCTTGTCATTTTTGAATTAGATTTCGTAAGAATTACGAATTCTTCTACTATATTATCAATGAGCTTATCCTGCTCTAAAAAAGATAACGGAGGTAAGAGGAAAAATGAAATGTCCTCCAGAAGACGGTGGTACTGGCAAAGGATGAATTATAGGTTGAAAATTCACATTCCAGCCTCCCCCCCTTTTTTCAAGAAGATGATAAGAAATTCATTGTTGAATATTCTTCAAAAATTTAATCTACCTGTATTTTCCTCTTTCAAAAACCAAGGTATGTTCCACATCATAGTATCAAAGTCAAAATAATTTAATTGAAACCTAGGTTGTGCACCGCGTTGTACTATAGATACCACAGCCCATTTCAACTTGTTGATGATAAAGTCTTTTAAATTAATGTCGAGGCAACTGAAAACCCTCATGAGTCCGTCGCGAAGTTCAAAAGAAGAAGAAAAAAGGTAATATGGCTAGAAATTTTTCAAGGAATTCTTTTGATAAGTTTTTAGGAGGATATGCAAGATATAAATCTAATAAGTAACTTCTCAACAATCCTCGGGGAGTTATTATTATTTGAAACACTTCCTCATCTAGTTAGTGGCGTAAAACTTTGTTGTGTGGTTCAAATAATTTAGTTCTGTCTTAATTTCTCTTTACACTCCCAGCAACTCTGCATAGATCTTCATATGAGAAGATTTTGCCATAATATTTGCAAAAAGTTTCGATTACTGAATTTATATTTGAAAAATCTAAGAATGACCAATCAGTTTCCCATCTGCTAGTTTTTATCATTTTATCTAAGGTGGAATGTTCAATATATTTTAAAGGATATTTTTTCTTTGCAGTGTTCAAAAAACGATTCTGTTGAAAATTCCACCACACGTCACTTGTATAGAAGGCATAAGAAACCGCATGTTTGAAATCGATTACTTGTTGGCATTCTTTTATTCTAAATATTTTGTCTTCTTCTCCTAGTTCAATAAAATTGCGGAAAGGATAGAAAAATCCTTGAGGAATAAGCATCCAACCTATAAGAGATTTTTGTGATCCTTCTCTAGAAAGGTAAAATCTACTGGAACGACTAATGTATGTTTCTGGTTTTATAAATGCTGTAAGAAATGAATCAAATCTGTCAGGCTTATCAACACTTAGATTTAGAAAAATCCATGATATAGAAAAAGCTTCAGGAAAAAAATGAAGGTTCCATTCTATTTCAGATAAAGTAAAATAGGATTCTGCAAGCTGTTTGATGGTTTTTCCACGAGGACGTTTTTTGATCGATGGTTGAAGAACATCATAAATATGATGGGGGTTGAGAGAACCTAGATTGTATTGACTTATCAAATCATTTAGGCCATAAACTATTTGAAGTTCATCACCTGTCATTATTTTCTAGCAATAATGTGCATTTATCATTAATATCTAGCAAGATCGTCAAATATCTCTAGCTTTATCAAAAACCTAGTAATCTATAGAATTATTTTCTATAAGTAGAGAAATAAAAAAATGGGAACGGCCAGATTTGAACTGGCGATTTTCGGACACCCTGCTACACATGCAGAGGCGACACCGAGTTTCCTCATTTTTCCAGAACTTCATCATGAGTCTCAGTTAACCCAGTGGAGTTCACAGGGGTTCTGGAGCCCGGCGCGATACTTAACCAGTCTCGCTAATAACAAACGAGTCCACTAGCTTCGCTACGTTCCCTTGAAGCTGATAGGGATATTTGTTCCACTGGAAGAGGCAGGAACTATTCACTTTTAAAAATTTTCGAACATTCAGATTAAGAACAGTTCACTATTGAAAAATTAAAGGAAATTAATTGAGAGAAATTGTTAGGGTAATTGAGATTTAGGAACCATAATAAAAAGTCAAAACAACGAGGTGCTTTTTGTAAAATAATTGAATCATGAGATAAAACAATTCCCTCTGTTTT
Source organism: Candidatus Hodarchaeota archaeon (assembly GCA_048887065.1). Taxonomy (GTDB): domain Archaea; phylum Asgardarchaeota; class Heimdallarchaeia; order Hodarchaeales; family Hodarchaeaceae; genus Hodarchaeum. The sequence goes on along the minus strand of JBHLKC010000096.1, from coordinate 6,983 downwards.
ACACTTTAGAACCCAATCGACAGCTTGATGTACTTCACAAACACCTTCAATATTCAATTCAGTTAAGAGGTCTTTAAACCTATTTGCATGAACTTTACTATGACTTATTTGACTATCAAAGTAGAAATAAAGATTTCTTGGTTGAATTTCTATCAAAGATCTTATGTAAGGAAGAATTAACTTACGTTCGACTTTCAAATCCTTTTTTATATGAATAGAAGAGAAAATATCTCGCAACACTCCATCTCGACAAATAATTAAAGGATCATTATTCATCAAACAGAAAAAAGTCATCAATTGGTTGTATGTATCGATATAAAGATCCTTTCCTTGAAGAGATTTAGAATCTCGGATTAAATGATTTTGGATTGTTTGAACCTCTACTTCTGAAACAGCAGCACGATTCAAAATATTTCTAAACGCAGTGTTAAGATTATAGCGATTTGCTACGAACGTAAGGGCACTATTCTTAGGATACTTTCGATCTAGAAGAAAAATTAAATCACAAAATGCTTCAATAACTTTCTTATAATCTTTTTTATTTATATTGGGTAATATCACCTAATCCACCAATAACACAGAATCCTTAAGGTAATCTATCAATTTAGCAGTAGCTTGGAACCGATGTGAGATTTTTAATTTTTGAGATCCAAGCTCACCAAATGTATACACGCCATTACTCTCAGGGATAAAAATGGGGTCATAACCCCATCCAGACCTAGAAATTTTTGTTGAAATTTCTCCTTCAACAACCCCAGAGAATGTCTTAATTTCTTTCCTAATCTTTATTGCAATACTTGATTGAAAGAATGCTTTTCGATCAGTAATATCGCTCATAAGAGTTAATATACCTTTTAAACCGATTGTTTCTAAAACGTAAGATGAATAGGGACCTGGAAAGTTATTTAGCTCCTTGATAAAGATTCCAGAATCTTCTACAAAAATCAAATCAATGTTAAAGTACTGGATACACGATTTCAGGGCAAAAATAGCGATTTCTTCTAAATTCGTTGACTGGATTTCTAGTATTCTAATATCAGTAGTATTCAAATGTTTGAGTTGAATAGATGTTTGGTCAAAAAGTGATTTAATCTCGCAAAATTTATTGTTATTACTAGTAGCAAAAGTTAAGAAAGGTCTATTATTCGAATCCAACATAGATAATTTTCATTTCTATAAAAGAAATAAGATTTATGAATCAAATAAATTCTCCTTAAAATGACTGCTAATAACAGAAGAATTCCTTTTTACTCATCAAAGTAGATTTTTAATCATAAAATCCCGGTGAATAACTATATGGCAAGAATGCATGCAAGACGGAAAGGAAAAAGTGGATCTACACGACCTATATGGAGAAAGACTCCTGAATGGGTCCCTTATTCCCCTGAAGAAATTGAAAATTTTGTTATTGAAAAGGCTAAAGAGGGATTGGGTTCAGCTCAAATAGGCTTGATTCTTCGAGATGCTTATGCAATTCCAAGTGCAAAAAAAATCTCTGGGAAATCAATTACAAATATAATGAACGAAAATGGTTTAGGGGCAAAAATGCCAGAGGATTTTCTAAATCTTGTTCGTCGAGCCTCTAATCTTCGAAAACATCTTGAGAGTGGAAATAAAAAGGACAAACACTCAAGACGTGGGCTCCAATTGATCGAATCAAAAATCCGGCGATTAGTCAAATATTATAGGAAAAAAGGAGTATTTGAACCTGAATTCAAATATGAACCATCTAAGGCAACACTTTATCTGAGATGAATTGAATTATCTACTTGTTATTTTGTTACGATTACTATCTGATATAGCATGAATATAGATAATATAAACGTTGTAAGTATAAGAAGAATATAAATCTGTCATATGTTAGGCAAATTGTTTCGACAACTCGTAAAAAGCGGAATGAAGGTTCTCACTTGTCCGACAAAGACTTAGATTCACAATTGCTCAGGATTTCAAATATAGAGGCAACAGCTAGAGATATAAAACATCAAAGAGAAGAATTCAATAGAAAAGTTACCTCGATTGCAAATAAAAGAAATCTGTTAAATGAACAAGTCAAAGAACTTATTAAAACGGCAAAAGAAGAACGAGATAAGCGTGACTTGTGTAATGAAGCAATCCTGCAAATAAAACAAAACAAGACTCTTTTGTTAAAAGAAATTGATGGATTTGACGAGCAAGCTAAGAGATTCGACCACCAATTGAACGGAATGCAAGAAAAGAATCCCCAAGTGAAGAGAAGACCAGAACGTTCTGCTGGTAAAATTCGACGAGATATCCAGGATTTGGAATGGAAAATTCAAACAACCTCAAATTTATCAATCTCAGAGGAAAGGGAAATTGTTGAGCGAATTGCGAGACTGGAACAAAAATTTCGAGATGTTCGTGAGTCTGATGTCCTAGCACGAGACCTAAAAACTATATTAAATAGGATTAATATGCTAAAAGGAAAACTCAGAAGCCTCGATAATGAACTTCGATCTCAAGCCAGAGAAAGTAGATTCCATCATAAGACAATGATTCAAGCCTTCAAAAATGCTGATATCTTACGTAAACAGGCTGATGAATTACATGCTCATTTTTTAGATGCAAAGAAACAAGCGAATTTGATTCATAATGAGTATCTTGGTTATATTCGAGAAATAAACCGTATCCGACAAGAAGTCAATAAGGACAAACAAAAAAGTAAAGCAGTACAAGATGCTCAACGACGGGAAAAACTGAAGGAAAAAACTGAGGATGCCAAGAAAAAGTTTGAAGAGGGTCGTAAGCTATCGTTTGAAGAATTTCGGACACTGATAGATAAAGGCCTTATTTAGATCCTTTTATTGATATTGTTCTCCAAGATGGATTTCTTTTGGCTTATTTTGGTCTCCAAAATTACATAATGTTTTTTAATTTCGTAATAATCCAAAAGATTGAACTAAATAATGGGGCAAAATAACTTGAAAAATGAAGCCTCCTTCATCGAGGCATGTCAGCGTGTCGCAGAAGACATACAAAATATTGATACGAATTTACCAATCTTTATTTTCTCTCATTTTGATGCTGATGGATTAACAGCAGCTTCCATCCTACTTATAGCTCTTTCTCAAGCGGGATTTACACTTCATCTTAAGATTGTAGAACGTTTAGAATATGAAACTGTAAAAAACCTCAACAATTCATTACCAAAAGGTTGTACAATCATATTTTCAGATATTGGAACAGGAATTCTTGATGCATTTCTAGATTTTGAACAATCTTTCAAAATTTTCATACTAGATCATCATTCGCTTTCATCAGAAATCGACTTACCTAGAAATATCAAATTTCTCAATCCTCATTCTTACTCGCTTAATGGGACTACAGATGTGAGTGGAGCAGGTATTGCCTATTTTGTCTCAAAACAGATCAACCCTCAAAATCAGAAATTAGCACCATTAGCTCTAATAGGAGCTCTTGGAGATCGACAGGATCAAGGAGAACATTCTTCATTTATAGGACTCAATGACTTAATTGTTAAGGATGCTTTAGAGTTAAAAATGGTCTCTAATAATGTTACAGTCTGGTTTTTCGATAGATCTCGTTCAATTGATTTAGCCATAAAAGGTTCAAGATTTTCAGGTATTGAAAATGACATAGATATTAGAAACTTTATTGATAACCTAGAAATTCCCCGAATGAAAAGAAACAAACAGAGAACTTTCTATGATCTCAATGAAGAAGAAAAACGACTTTTAGCTTCAGAACTGATAGTTAATTATGGAATAGACGCAAACGAAATTTATAAACACGACTATCAATTGATAAATGAAGAAACTTTACTCTTAAAAGATGCTCGTGTATTTGCAACAAAGCTAAATGCTTGTGGAAAATCTCAGCGTTCTGATATTGGAATAGCTCTTTGTTTAGGAGACCGAAATGAAGCATTAAGAGATCTTAGGTCAATAGAACAAGATTACAAAAAGCAAATATCTCAAAGCCTTAATTGGGCATTATCTGAAGGAAATCTACAAGAATTATCAGCAATCCATTACCTAGATGGCCGATTAACGATTAACGATAGAATAATCGGGACTATAGTGTCAATGATCAGCGCACGAAGAGATATTGGCCCCAAACCAGTTTTGGGATGTGCCAAAATTTCATCAGGGAAGATAAAAATTAGTATGAGGATTTCACGCTCTCAAGAAAAAGAAATTAATCTAAGTCAGCTTTTAACTAGAGTTATTCAAGAAGTTGAACCAGATTCAGAAGTAGGAGGTCATTCTGCTGCTGCGGGAGCAATAATTTCAGAATCGTCTCTTCATGAATTTATTAAATTAATTGATCAATTAGTCTTAGAAGGCATGAATTAAATGAGTGTAGAAAGAATAAACGTATTAATCAAAATAAAATTTGAAAATAATGAAGAAGCAAAAATCATTCATGCATCTATTGAACCAGATAACCTTTCGTCTCCCCCAATGACAATTCACTCTACTTACAAATCTAATAAAATCATTATTACAATAAAAAACATAAGAAAAATTCAGACAGCCTCGGCAACCTTACATGATTTGTTATCTGCTGGACAGGTAGCAGAAAATATGATAAGAATGGGTAACAGTTATTGATTAACTTTCAATGGCTTTTAGAACTTTAGTTTTTTGAATCTCAACGCTCTTTAGTGGATAAATTGATTTACACTGAAAATATACTTGTGAACTCAATTTTCCTCCAGTAGCTTCGTGGATAAATTCATTGCTATTAAGTTCATTTGCTCGTTCAGCAATAATATCTAGCATTTTTCGCCTAATAGCATCTTTTTTGCTTGTTTTTGAGCGATGGCTTGTAAAGCCTGTAGCTGTGATTCTGAAAGGAATTCCATCCTTAGTTTTAACTGTAGTTATACAATCAATTCGAGTTCGTCGCCTTCTTACAAGAAATCTCAAGTAATCTCTAGCAAAAGAATGTCCCTTAAATCTTGTTCGTGCTGTGTTACCAACAACCTCAATAATCTGAAAATTTAGTTTTACGTGCATCTTTGAATAATCATTGGTAATGTCTGCTAGCGAGACCTCAATCACACGGCCTATCAATTTGTTAGGATCATCTGTTAACGTTTCCCCAACGACCTTTTCTTCCCCCTCTAAAAAGCCTATTGGGGAATAAATTTGATATAATTCCTTTGCTGACCATTTATCAACCATTCTACGAGGTGAACGTGAGCGACGACTCATTAAAGCTTGCACCTTTGGATTTGAGGGTAAAAATCCACAATAATTCGAGATTAAGACTAATCTTTAAGCATTTGGACTAACCAAGAAGGTTAGGACTCATTAAGTTCAATTCAATCTTTCTTAGTATTAGGTAATTTGGAGTACAAAGCATGAATAATGGTATAGATTATAAAAATTTGAAAATTTGTTATTTTCAGAGACGAAGAGAATTGTGAACGCATTTGATACTATAATATTGTTAAAGTTCAGATTCCTCTTCTAAATCTTCATCTTCTTCGTTGTAAAATAGTAGATATAGCAAGATCAGGGCAAGAGCTGTTATAGCTAAAGCACTAGCAATGAAAGTAGCATAAAACCAATTAATAAGGGCCAAGAATTGAAGTCTCCACTACTTTTATGTCATTCACTTTTATGACGCCTCTTTCTCTTTACATATATATACATATTTCTAGCGCTGGTATATGTAGTTTATGTGGAGCTATATCTACCACGCCACGATTTTAGGTATTTATCGGCCATCCTTTCAAAACTAAGTGATTGATCCTCAACATTAAAAGTTCTGGATCGAATTTTAAATAATGTTGGATAATTAATCCCCTCTCCAACTAATAATGCCTCTCCTATGGCTAAATCTGGTAGCATTTTTAGAGTAGAACGATCAATGCCTTCAGAAGTTCTACCTATAAAATCTAAATCGTATGGATTCCTTATACGTAATATTAAATTTGTGTTACACTGAGATAGAGCAGTCACTGACATATTCACAGGACGTTGAGAGATTAAACACAATGAGGCATAAAATTTCCTTCCTTCTCTAGCAATCGTTTCGATTATGCGTTTTGAGATAGATCTTTGGGTCTGGGGACAGTACTGGTGTGCTTCTTCAATGACAAACAAAGTGGGAGGTATTTTATTACGAGAACGTTGAAAATAAAGTTTCTTTAAAAAATGAAGAACTAGAATTCTTCGATTTCTTATTGATTGAATATCTGCTAGATCTAAAATAACAATCTTACCAGGTTGAATTAAATTATCAAAATCTGGATTGGTTTCACTGGAAAACAAATACGTACGTTGTAACGAATATAACCAACCAATTAAAGGCTCCTTTGTCCGAGCACTTATTGATTCTGATTCATCTATTCTTTGAATGATATCCTTTAGATCATAAAGGCCTCCTTTTGCTTCTTGAATATTAGAAATAAGGTTATCCAAAACTCTAGTTTGAACAACTGACATTTCTGGAATGAATTCAGAAATTTCCCATGCAGAAAGTTCTGGGACTCCAATTGATATGAAAGAACCTTTAATAATCTCTATATTTGCATCATTTGACATAGAGGGAAGAATGTTAGAATACTCACCATGGGGATCAATGATAAGCGTCCCGATTTTCCCTTTCCTGTAAATCTCTTGTAAAAGAACTGAAGCAGCATAGGATTTTCCTGCACCAGATATAGCCAATATAGCTAGATGTTTTCGTAACAATCTAGATAAGTTAATCTGTATTTTTACTTTGTTAGAAGGAAGATCTCCCCAATATATACCGTTCTCATCTAAACCTAGAAATTTAGCTACAAGAAAAGGTTTAGCAATGTAGGTTTTTGACCCAGGAGAAACAGGAAATTTTAATCTACTTATTGTATCAGTTTCAAGATCAATTTCGCCAAGAGGTTTCAATTCTGCAAATGTGCTCTCCCACTCCTCTGTTGGAAAAATAGCTTCATAATTTCGTGAAGCTATTTCCTGAATACTTGAATCTAATGTTTCATAATAGGCATT
>JBHLKC010000095.1:0-11142 GCA_048887065.1 Candidatus Hodarchaeota archaeon | reverse complement strand
TCATTCTGTATCCAAGTAGGTTTTAGTTCGTCAGGTAGATTTAATTCTGGGGGGTAGCGCAATCGCACAAAAAACTGCAGAATTAGAAAAGCTCCAATTATTAGAATTATTCCAATTGCTAGTAAGTGAACCTTGATATTCTGTAATCTCCTCACCTTTGTAGATTCATCGTCTGCTGAAACAGGACTTTCATTCATAATTTATCATCCTCGTCACATTGGAACCATATTCTAACTAATCTAGATTATAAATTTATCCGATTTTTTACGGAAGTTGAATCCCTTAGCAGAAATAATAACTTAATGGCAACTATCTACTCATTTGAATTGAATTTTTGATTCAAGTAGTATTGAAAATAAAATATATAATATAAATTAAAGTATAACCTTCCTTACAATTCTTTAGGTTTTCAGGGAATAGAAATGGTTGGAATCAACCTCACATCAGAAGAATTGCAAATTATCTTTGACACTCTAGGACTACATGAAAATGAAAGCCAAGTATATGCATCTCTTCTGTCAATAGGAACACTGACAATTGGACAAATTAGTCAGTTAACAGGACTAAATTATATACAAGTTAGAGATGCAATCGAAGTGTTAATAGGAGGAAACTTTATTGACTGGACTCCTGGAAAAATAAATCGGTATTTTGCACGAGAACCATTTCTAAAAGCATTCTTACTTGCATATGATCCCTATACTTTGTTATCAATTCGTGATACGGCAGAAAAACAATTAAAGGAAAATAATAAGGATATTCGTGAGCAAATGCAAGGACTAATCGATAATTTACCTGTAGGTGATCAGAATACTATCCAAGATGTACTTGATTTGATAGAAACTGGTATAGAGATACAGCAAAAACAAATTAATACTGAAATATCAGCTCTAACATACTCTATCCGTGAAATGAAAGAACGTTTAGAATTTATTTATCAACTTTCAAAGAAAATTTGTGCTGCATCATTTCAAGATTCTAGTTCTCTAACAACAGATCTAGTTTTTGGGGAAACTACTTTTGTTTTGCTTTTACGTGATATGGTATCTCGTGCTAAAATTTCATTAACGATATTAATGCCTCAACCTGAAATTCAAACGCTAATTACAGCAAGTAAATCATCTCTTCCAATTCGTACACGGACATTGATCGCTGGTGACTTTTCCAAGGTCCCAAAAAGTATCTTGGAAAAAGTGGTATCCGCAAAGGTGAAAATAAAGCAAACACCAGTTGATTTCTGGGGATGTTTGATGGATAATGAAGAAATTTTATTTGCCCCCTTTCCTGATGAATCACAACAAGAAGCAGTTACTGGTATATACAGCATGAATCCAACCGTTGTTCGATTTTTAGGACAACAAATTGTCAGTTACTCCACGAAAGGACGCGTTTACTCCTTCGAGCGATAGATCTTTAACATAAAAAGTGATTATGCGAGATTTGAGAATAAATCAAAATGATAATTTTGTAAGTTTAAATCAAGATATCTTATGATTTTCCGTTAAACTTGATTAAGTGCTTGTTCAAGATCAGCAATTAAATCAGCAACAGCTTCGATCCCAACACTGAGACGAACAAGTCCATCGCTAATCCCACGAGCTCTTCTGATATCCTCAGGAATTGAAGAATGCGTCATCGAAGCAGGATGAGTAATCATTGATTCTACTGCTCCAAGAGACTCAGCTAAAGACCAGAGTTTTACACAATTCATCAGTTTTCGCCCAGCCTCTAATCCCCCATTTAATTCAAAGGATACCATTCCTCCATAGCCCGTCATCTGTTCAGTTGCGACATCATGGTTTTTATGAGACTCAAGACCTGGGTAAAATATTTTTGCTACTTTTGGATGATTTTTAAGAAATTCAACAATTGCTAAGGCATTCGAATTATGCCTTTCCATCCTTAAATGAAGTGTTTTAATTCCTAATATTGTTAACCAACAATCCATCGGTCCAGGAACAGCACCAACAGCGTTTTGAATAAACTTCAAGTCCTGATAAACTGTATTGACCAATTCAGTTTTATTACCGACTGGTTTTCCCCAATTATCTATCAAAGGTTGTTCTTCATAATACCAACGACCAGGATCATCACGAACAACAACAATACCTCCCACAAGTTGATTATGTCCTGATAAATATTTAGTTGTAGAGTGAATGACAATATCACAGTCATAATCGAATGGTTTCAAAAAAAACGGAGTCATAAATGTATTATCGATTGCGGATAGTATCTTACTTGAGTTTTCACGGTTTTCATTCTCATTTGCTACAATTTTGCAGATGGTTTCTATATCAGCTACTTTTAAGAGAGGATTTGTAGGAGTCTCTAGCCAAACAAGCTTTGTGTTAGGTCTAATTGCATTTTTAACAGTAACAGGATCCCGCATATCCACATAATCAAAATTAAGATTATATTTACGGAAGTTCTGCTCAAAAAGACGATATACACCCCCATACGCGTCATCAAAAACCACAACGTGATCTTCAGCTTTTAACCGAGCACGAATAACTGCATCAACAGCTGCCATCCCTGTTGAAAACGCAACTCCATACTGAGAACCTTCCAGATTAGCAACAAGTGTTTCTAAAACAGTTCGAGTAGGATTTGATGTTCTAGAATAATCATAACCCAAATTAACTCCTAATTCGGGTAACACGTAAGTAGCAGTTTGATAAATTGGAGGAGTAATAGCTCCTGTTGTTGGATCAGGTGTATATCCCGCATGTACTGCTTTTGTGTCAAATTGGTACGAGGTCATTCGTAAATCTCCTTATTAAGTGTAATTAACACAATTTTAAGTTTCTTAAAACAATTTATGGGATTTTTGTCTTGATAAATTAAAACTTATGAAAAGAGGAGGACGGCTTTTAGTGGTTGAAACAATCACAAGAGGTTGTTTTGAGTCATCCAGTCGTCATTAAAAATTTTTGATAAATAATTGCGTCCAGTATCAGGAAATAATACAACAATTACGTTATCCTCTGTTAATTTCTCCGCTAATTTGATTGCTGCATATGCTGCGGATCCAGAAGAACTTCCAACAAGCATAGCTTCTTTCCGAGCGAGAGTTCGTGCAGTTAAATAGGCATCTTTATCACTTACTCTAATAATTTCATCAATAATCTTTAAATCAATCGTCTCAGGTATAAAATCCTCCCCTATGCCTTCAGTTTTATAAACCCTTGCCCCTTCTCCCTCAATATTATAGAATTCATCGTAGTAAATAGACCCTTCAGGATCGACTCCAATAATCTTAATTTCTGGATTCTGCTTTTTTAAATAACGTCCAGCACCTGTTATGGTGCCACCTGTACCCATACCACATACAAAATGAGTGATTTCTGAACAGTCTTCCCATATCTCTGGTCCTGTTGTTTCGTAATGAGCAATAGGATTCTGTTGGTTGTAATATTGATTCGGACAGTAAGCATTTGAGGTTTTTTCAACGATTTTATTTGCAACAGAGTAGTAACTCTCTGGATCTTCAGGAGTAACATTGGTTCTTGTTCTAATTACTTCTCCTCCAAATGCTCCCAACAGCAGTTCTTTTTCTTTACTCATTTTGTCAGGCATAGTAAAAATCATTTTGTAACCTTTAAGGACGCTGCACATAGCCAACCCAACACCAGTATTACCTGAGGTAGGTTCAACGACAGTACCCCCCTTCTTGAGCAAACCTTTCTTTTCTGCATCATAAAGCATTGTCGGGCCGATTCGATCTTTTACACTTCCACCTGGATTTAAGAACTCTGCTTTGACAAGAACCAAAGGACCATCTTTTGGTACGATATTATTAAGCTTGATTAATGGAGTATGACCAAAACAATCGATAATTGTATTGTAATATTTCATCCAAATGATCTCCAAGAGTCTGTATTAATAAAAGAACAGATTATTATCAATATAATGCTGTGAATATCATATTTTGATCTACATACTATGCTTAGAATTATTAGCAAGTACACATAAGGCATTTTTCTTTATGGTAATTGAGAGAATCATTATAGAATAAGTTTCTAACCTAGTTGTCGTAGGCTTATGGAACTTGAATATCACTTCATATTCTTATCGGATACTTACCGATTTCTTTTGCATATCTATAAGCTTCACGAATTGCTATGATATTATGCCCCTCAAATAAGCTATTACTGGAGGAAAGGAGAAAACCTCCCCCAGACGCTCCTTGTCTAATAGCTCGTTCAACATCATTTCTTACAATACTCAAATTTGATTGGGTTAAGACATCGGTTGTATCGATATTCCCAGCTAAAACTAATTTTCCACCGAATTTTTCTTTAATACGGGAAAGATTGATATTAGCCTTTGTTTCAAGTGAATGAACTCCAGAGAACCCAGCCTCTATAATAATTGGAAGTAATGGTTCTACATTACCATCACTATGCCAAATAACTGGTACATTGGCTGCCTTAATGATTTTCTTATATTCAGGCAAGATAAGATTTCTAAACATCTGGGGAGAAATCATAGGTCTACTATTATCCGCTGCATCGTCACCAAGTATAATAAAGTCGACTCCTGCTGCATTTGCTTGTTCTACAAGAGCAATGACCCATGTAGTACCTCTAGTAATCAATGCTTTTACAAAATCAGGATCGTAATATAGTGCTGGGAAAAAATTTTCCATTCCCAACGACATGTATGCTAATCCCAATGAACAATCGTGCCACGCAAAATATAATGCGTATTCCTCACCATATTTTTGTCTAATCTTGTTTATACTATTAGGAAACCAATCTTCTGCATGAGATGAGGGTGGTGTGAATTTTTCTAAATCTTCCCAATTTTTAACAACACCTCCTCCATATTGACCTTTTTTGAAAATTCGCCCCCATTCATCTATACCATCACCATATGCTTTTGTGTTAACTGGGTGAGCTCCAAGTGGAAGGCAATCAAGGCCAAGCCTCTCCCTCGCAATATATGGATTGCCTCCTAATTTCGCTTCTATCTCAGATTCAATCCAAGCCTCAAATAGTGGAACCCGATCGGCCTCTCTGTGTTGAAATGCTGTAAGAACTCTTTCTTTTGAATTCACAAGAATAACCCGTATTATAATTAATCTAAGTCATTAGATTAAGTTTTACAAAGATGATTTCTAAATAGCTATTAGGTCTAGATAGAGAAAAATTTACATTAATAGTATTTTTCGATAATCATAAATCTTTTGCTCATTTACAGGGACAAAATCAAAATTTTATTGCTATCCTGTTAAATCGTCACAATATACTCCAGACTAAGTTCATTAAAGTTTCATAAATATGTATAAAACAACAGAAAGGATGAAAAATGAAAATTAACATTGAAAACATTCCTAATTCTGAATTAAAACCAAAACCTAACTCAGAGGAAAATTTAGGGTTTGGTCGGATTTTTACTGACAGGATGTTCATTATGGAATACAAGAATGGCAGCTGGAGAGACCCCACCATTAAAAAATTTTCGCCGATAACGCTTGATCCGTCAGCGATCTGTTTACATTATGCACAGGAAATTTTTGAAGGACAGAAGGCTTATCGAACACCAGATGGAATCCATATTAACCTTTTCCGCCCAGATCGAAATGCTGCCCGATTTAATTCTTCTGCTCGACGGATGATGATGCCTGAAATAGAACCCGAATTCTATTTAACTGTATTAAAAGAACTTATAACACTCGAGAGGGAGTGGGTTCCCAAAAATATAGGTTCTTCACTTTATATAAGACCTACAATGATTGGAACGGAAGCAGGTTTAGGAGTACGTCCATCGACAGAGTATTTATTTTATATCATTCTATCACCATCTGGTCCTTACTTTCCTGAAGGATTTAAGTGCGTTAAAATTTACGTTAGTGAACATTATATTCGAGCTGCCCCAGGTGGGACAGGAGATGTGAAAACTGGAGGAAATTATGCAGCTAGCCTGTTTGTGGCCAATGAAGCTGAAAAACATGGATGTAGCCAAGTACTATGGCTTGATGCTTATGAGAAAAGATTTGTTGAAGAAGTTGGAGCATCAAACATTTTCTTTGTCTTTAAGGAGGAGATCTATACAGCCCCTTTAGGATCTAAAGGATCTGGCACAATCTTACCTGGTGTAACGCGTGATAGTACAATTCAAATTGCCCAAGACTTGGGGTATACTGTGAATGAGCAAGCCCTTCCAATTGATACAATCATTGAGGGGATTTATAATGGTAAGACTTCAGAAATATTTCAAAGTGGAACTGCAGCAATTATCGCTCCCGTTGGTAGCCTTTATTATCAAGGGAAAGAGCATATAATAAATAATTTTGAGGTGGGTGAAGTTTCATCTAAAATCTATAACCGACTTATTGATATTCAATATGGACGTACAGAAGATCCTTATGGCTGGATTGTACAGGTAGTTTAAAGAGTTCGCTCTCAACCAAAGATTCCTTCAATTTCCCACATGTTCCAATGAATGCATTTAATTTAATAGTTCTGAACACGGAGATTTCTAGATGGAAGATAGAATAGAATTGATTTTTCCCCAACCTAAACAACTGAAAGTAAAAGATGGTTTATATAATTTTTCAGGTAAGATTATGATTAATCTGGATATTAATTCTAAAATAATACCAAACAATCTAATTTCCAAAGTACAAGATATATTTATTCAAAATAATTTTGAAACAGAAGTTAATTCATCAAAAAATGAGGATTTTGATAAAGGAGTTACACTAATACTTAATGAGATACTTTTTAATAGACCTGAAAGTTATAAATTAATCGTAGACTCATCAGGATTAATAATTATTGGATCTGACTTTCCGGGTTTAAATTACGGGATTGTTACATTTAAACAAATTTTTGATCTGTATGGCGAGAACCAATCCTCTATTCAACTTCCATATGTAACAATTCAAGATTGGCCTGATTTTTACTATCGCGGAATTATGCTCGATGTTAGTAGAGATAAAGTCCCAACCATGGAAACATTGTATGATTTAATCGATCTTTTAAGTACATGGAAAATAAATCAAATTCAATTATATTTTGAGCATGTTTTTGCATACAAAGGTCATGAGGTCGTTTGGAAGGAAGCTAGCCCTTTCACGAGTGAAGAAATTATCGCACTGGATGAATTTTGTCGTGACAGATATATTGAGCTAGTCCCAAATCAGAATAGTTTTGGTCATTTTCATAGGTGGTTGATTCACGATCCTTATCGGCCGCTAGCTGAATGTCCTGAAGGTTATGCTCACCCTTTTAGTGAAAAAAAAGAACCCTTTAGTCTAAATCCTATTGATCCTCAGAGCTTAGAGCTTCTTGATGATTTATTCAACCAATTACTACCTAATTTCACAAGTAATCAATTCAATGTTGGGCTTGATGAGACTTTTGATTTAGGAGAAGGAAAATCAGCTAAAAAATGTCAAGAAATCGGGAAAGGAGAAGTATATCTGGAATTTCTGTTACAAATATATTATTTGGCACGAAAATATGGAAAAACAATGCAATTTTGGGCTGACATTATTTTTCAATACCCAGATTTAATCGAAGATTTACCAAAAGATATTATTCCGCTTCTTTGGGGGTACGAAAGCGACTATCCTTTTGATCATCGAAGTGAAACATTAGATCAACTGGGTCTATCGTATTATGTCTGTCCTGGGACGAGTAGCTGGAATAGTGTTGCTGGAAGAACGGACAACGCTTTTGAAAATTTAAAAAACGCTGCCAGAAACGGAAAAGAGAATAGTGCTCTCGGATACTTAATAACGGACTGGGGAGATCATGGTCATCTACAACCGTTACCAGTGAGCTATTTAGGTTTTCTAGCTGGCGCTGGCCTATCATGGAATTCAGAATCCGACTTTTCTAACTTTGTACAAGTATTAAACGTATATGCTTTTCAAGATAGAACAGAGAAAATGGGTAGCATTGCTTATGACCTTGGGAATGTTTACAAAGAATTTGGATCTTATTTTCGCAATAATTCAGGGCTATTTTTGATACTTATCTTTTGTGGCCAAGAAGCGGGTAAAATGGCGTTAAAAGAAACTTCAATAGAAAATTTAAAGAAATTAAAGGCAGTAATAATGAATATAATTAGTCCTCTTGAAACCGTAAGAATTGAGCGAAAAGATTCTGAATTAGTCAAATTAGAGTATCAATGGATAGCTGACGTGTTAAAATTCGCCTGTGATCTTGGAATTGCTCAATTGAAGAGTGGAATTGAAAAACCACTGAAAGAATTAGAAAAGAATCTCAAGGAAGAACTACGAGAAACTTTAAGTAAGTTAATTGAGCGTCATCAAGAAATTTGGTTACAGAGAAATCGTTCAGGAGGACTGATAGACTCCCTTAAGCGTTTAAAAAGAATTATAAAATTACTCAAATGAGAAACCTTCACAAACTTAAATGAAAATTATATAGTCGAAGAAATAAATCAATCCTTTAATCATTTTTTCAATGATAAGGACTTTTCTTGGATAAACCGATTAATAACTCTCTTTATTTGGGGATCTTCAGTTAGTTCTAATGCCTCGGTTGGGCAAACCCATCTAAATTCATCATGTTCTTCAGAGAGAAATACTTCGCTCTCTGATGTTCTACACCAGTAATTTATTACAATCATTTCATTTTCAGCTTTTCTTTCACCCCGAAAGTAGTGTGAAACATCGATAGGTTTAACAATTTCAAAATTTATAATTCCCGTTTCCTCATTTACCTCACGTTGCAACGTCTTCTCTGGATTCTCATATTGCTTCATACGACCTCCAACATCATCCCATTTATTACTACTGAACTCCATATTATGAGATCTGTGTAGAAGCAGTATTTTCTCTGATTTAGTATTCTCAATAATAGCTCCTATACCAATTTGAAATCTTCCTTCTTGTTTAACCATACTTTTTCTACCTCTAATTCGAATATGCAAGAGAGAAATCAACAGAAATTATCTAGAAATTGCAGGATCTTTTCTCATCACTCAGAAATCAGGTTTTTTTTATTTAACTAGAATAATCGCTTTTAAAAATTCTAAAATCTTCTGAGTCTAGAAATGAGTGATAAACGTTATATTGAATCAGTTTTTCCTGTTTGGGAAGTAAGTCAAGAATCTGCGAAAGAAAAAAGTATCCGTCATGGACACCCTTCCACCTTGCATATATGGTGGGCCCGTAGACCTTTAGCAAGTTCTAGAGCGACTATTTATGCCTCTTTAATATCCACTGGTCTCACTTTTCAAGAAACGATAAAGAAAAAAAGGCAAATCATCGACTTATGTAAGTGGAAAAATAGCCTGAATCAAGAGCTTTTACAGGAAGCAAAACAGGACATCATGCATTCTATCGGGGGAGAACCAAAAATACTCGACCCTTTCGCAGGTGGGGGAACAATCCCATTGGAAGCATCACGGTTGGGTTGCACTTCATACTCTATGGATTATAACCCAGTTGCAGTTCTAGTGGAAAAATGTACAGCTGAATATCCACAAAAATATGGTAAAAGATTGATTTATGATGTGAAACTATGGGGAAATTGGGTTTTAGAAGAAGCAAAAAGAGAACTTGAAAAGTACTATCCTCCTGCTTTTATACACTCTAGCAAGAAACAAACTAATTATTCTCCTGTTGGTTATATATGGAGCCGAATAATCACCTGCACTGGATGTGATACAGAAATTCCTTTGATGCGGCAATATTGGCTTGCTAGGAAAAATAGCCGTCTTATTTCTTTGTTCCCTTCGATTCAAAAGACCAATGGAAAAGAGCAGGTGAGATTTAAAATTGTTGGAACAGGTTATGAAAATTTTCCAGAGAATTTTAACCCTAAAAACGGGACTGTAAAACGTTCACGCGTAAAATGTCCTGTTTGTGAAAATAGAATTGAACCTAATGACGTAAAGGTTATCTTTCGCGATCAAAAGGCTAGTCAAAGAATGATCGCAATCGTTTATAGAGAAAATGATGAGAAAGGAAAGAAATATCGAATTGCAACTCAAAAAGATCAAGACATAATCAACAAAGCAACATCTTATTTGAATAAGAAAAGAGCGAAATTACGTGCAGAATGGGGAATTGATCCATTACCAGTTGAGAATCTTACTTCGAATAATAATTCTCCTGCTTTCGGAATTCTACGATATGGAATCACGAAATGGTCGGAGTTATTTAATTCACGCCAACTGTTGGCATTTACTATTTTTTGTGAAAAAATTAGAGAATCCTACAAAGAATTGATGAATATAAATCAAGAAGAAAAGTATGTAAAAGCAGTAGTTAGTTATTTAGGTCTCACTCTAGATAGAGTGGCTTCTTATAATTCTAAATTTGGGAGATGGCATGTAACAGGTGAGAAGGCAACGGATCTTTTTGCAATCCAAAATATTGGATGGGTTTGGGATTATTGTGAAACAAACCCCTTAGCAGAGAACTTTAGTTGGAAAACTAATTTGAATTGGGTTTTACGTTACTTAAAACATGCAATAGAAATGAAAGCTTCACCAGTTACAGTAAAACAAGCTTCAGCTACAAAACTCCCCTTTGAAGATAATTTTTTCGACGCGGTTATTACTGATCCTCCTTATTATGATAATATTAACTATTCTGATTTATCAGATTTCTTTTTTGTGCTCTTAAAGAGAAGTATTGGTTTTCTTTATCCTGATCAATTTCATACAGAATTAACACCAAAAGAACATGAAATAATTGCCTGTACTAATAGACACAAGACAAAAGAAAAAGCAAAAGCTTTCTTTGAAAGTAAAATTAGTGCTTCTTTTTGCGAGATAAGACGGGTTTTAAAACCAAATGGAATAGCAGTCATTGTTTATGCTCATCGATCAACCGAAGGATGGGAAACGTTTATCAACGCGCTTCTTGATTCGAAATTGCGTGTCACCGCTTCTTGGCCAATTACGACTGAAATGCGGGGAAGGCTGAAAGCAAGTAAATCATCTGTTCTCAAATCGTCTATCTATATCATTGCGAGAAAGAATGGTACCAAGGATAGCATTGAATTTAACAAATTTAAGAAAGAGCTGTCTCAAAATTTGAATAAAAAACTTGAGTTCCTATTAAGTGAGGGTATTACTGGGATCGACTTCTCAATGGCTGCTATTGGGGCAAGTTTAGAAACTATTTGTAAGTACAGACGAATTCTAGAAAAT
>JBHLKC010000094.1:0-11192 GCA_048887065.1 Candidatus Hodarchaeota archaeon | reverse complement strand
AGAAAGAGCTAAGTAAAAATTTATTGGTTTGGGGTTCAACTATCATTGTAATTCAAAATATTATCCTTATTCCGAGCTTCATTCTAGCATATACGAACCCTAATCCAGACATGCGGAGTTTGGCTTTTGTTCCTGCCTTTTGGGTCGATCTTATTGGATTTGTTCTAATAGGTGCTGGAATGTATTTCATAGGAGAATTTTATACTTCTATGGCTAGTTTTACCAAAAGAACGGCATTAGTTGCCTTCGTTTGGGTAATTTTATCAGCATTATGGCGTTTAATGTTCGGGATACTCATTCCAATACTCATTCCAACGGGTATGCCCACAATTTTTGGAGTTCCTCACATAATTTTCGGAATTGCCTCAGTAGTTTTTTTATTACTTATTATTTTCATCAATCAAATCATAAATGGCTTTCAAGAACAGGAAGGTATTGGCAATCGTGAAAGTCCCTTGTTCACTGCGTACGCTATTATTCACTTAATTGGTGCTATAATGATTTTTTTAGGCAGTTTATCTCTGTCTGTCTCTGATACTTCTTATTCTGGTTTAGACATAAGAAATATTCAAATCATAACCCCATTAGTTCTTGGTTTTCTAATGAAATTGATTGTTGCACCATTTATGGGTATTATAACCTTTTTAGGAGCTCGAGATAGTTTCCAATCTATTGAAGACTAGCAACATATATGTGAATATACCTAGAAACATACATTTATCCAACCTTTGACGGAGTTCAAACGTTACTTCAATATCAAGGATGGGGCGTAAAAAATAGAGATAAATTGATTTTAGAGCATTTTCTTTTTTCTTTGCATTAAATAGAAAAAAACTACAAAAACCGACATAAGAGCTCCTAGTCCAAAAAGCAAGATATCAGGAGCAGTTGGAAATGTTGGCTCATAATCCCACACGAGAGGACTAGCTAATTGGAAAGAGGTAAAGGGTATTATTATGAATAACAATGTATAATGTTGTTTTTTAAGCCAAAGTTTGAATATAACCTCGGTTAAATGACATCATATATAGGAACATGTATAGCTTCCTTAACATATCCAACGATATATTCTTGAATGTAGTACATTTATAAGTACAAAAATCCTTGTAATAATCAGAGGTTGATTATTATGAAAGGTGAGGATACAACTAGCATTCGGATAAATAAAGTTAAAAAAGAACAATATAAGAAATTTGGGAGAGAGCATGGATATAATTCTTTTTCTAAAATGATTAAACATTTATTAGACGAAGCAATGCGCAATCCATCAATATTAGAGCCAACAGCTAGTTTAGAAACAGCAGAAATGCTTGAATCAATAGAAAAATCCTTTTCCGTCTTTGATGAGCTCACAGAATATCTGAAAATTATTGATGAAAAACTTCGACAATTAGACGGGGTTACACGTCTTCAGAAGAAAATGGCTAAAAAGATAGGTCTTAGTGAAACAGAGATTAAAAAGGCATTTAAAGAAGATTTAACAGGCGAGGCGGTGTTTGAAGAGTGAAAAGCCCTCCACAGCCAATACCTGATCTTTTAAACGAGTACAAACGCTATCTACGAACACAGGGGAAGGCAAAAAATACCGTTAAATGTTATTTAAGTAACTTAAGGAATATTCCTAAAGATGTTGGTGTGTACTTTGGTAATAAGGAATTATTAGGAAGAAAACTCAAAGTAGTAGCGTATCGGTCTTATTTGCGCTTTTTAGCAATAGAAAAACAAGCGATTAGTATGAACGATTTAATGGCGTTCTTAGAGCTCATCAAACCCCCTAAAAACAAAGGAAATGGTGTTAATGAACGATTGTATAGTATTCCTAAAACTAAATGGATACAATACATTAAAAATGCCCCCAATCAAGTAGCAAAGATGGGATTTTGGATTGGTTTTCATTTTGGTCTAAGATTAGGTGAAATTGTGCATTTAAGAGTTGACGATGTAGATTTTCGCAATCAAAAAATTCTCATTAGACCACACAGAAAAATGGGGAATCAAGAGTTATGGAGTCCTAAATATGATAAAGAAAGAAGCATTCCTTTTAGCAAAAACCATACAAAAACACTGAAACGCTGGATTAATGAAGCTAGACTCAAAAATTTAGAACATTCTTATCTCTTATGGACTTTACAGGGTAAACGTAAGGGTCTACGGGTTCGTGAGAAAAATTTTGAGAATTGGTGCGAAAAAGCAGGAAAAGAGCTTGATTCACGAAAATTTAAACCTCATATTATGCGCTATTCCTTTGCTACTCACTACTACGAAGAATCAATGGATGTTAAGCTAGTGAGTTTTCTATTGGGTCATGCTAATATTTCTACTACCTCAGATTATCTACGATTGGATCAAAAAAAATCAGAGGATAAAGCTCGTGACTTATTAGGGGGTTCTTAAGATGGATATCCCCTCTCCTACTCTCGAGGTGCCAATAGGGGCTTTTTTTATCCTTTTTTTTTTCTTCTCTCCTCTCTTTTTTTCATGTCTCTTGATGGAAGCCTTAATGAATTTTATATGCAATCCTTACTAAAACAGTTGAAAAAGTCTTTAACAGCTTTTTCATGATTTATTGGATATTCTTCTAGATTATAGAAGTTTAATGCCTCTAAAAGTGCAGAATACGCTTTGCTACAATTATCAGATATATTCTCGCCAATTTTTGCTAGTAAACACAAAACATTCCCCAAATTATTTTGCGTCATTGCATAATCTTGTGGAAATTTATCAGGTGTTCTCGTATTAAGAGCTTCCTGAAAAAAATCAATTGCTTTGATACAGTTAGAAATTTTTTCTTTTTTATCATTTTCTACTGCTGCTAAAGTATAATAAGCAACACCTAGATTGTTCTCAGTTGCAGCTATTTGTTGAGATAAATCGAATTTCCTTCTAATTTCTAAAGCATCTTTAAGGATGTCGATAGCATCCCTACAAGTATTAACATCGTTCTTGACCTCACCTAGAATACGATATGAAACCCCTAGATTATTTTGAATTGTAGCATAAAGAATTGGGATAGGATCGTCTTTTGTTAATTGAAGGGCTTCTTTAAGTATTTCAATACCTTTGTTACAGTTCAAAATCTTGTTTTCAAATTCAGCTAAAGTGCAATATGTGTTTCCTAGATTGTTCATAGTTACTGCTCTTGGTTTTTTTCCTTCTCGTATTTTAATTGCTTCTTCATACAAACTAATGGCTTTCGTGCAATTTTGACTTGTGTTCTCTACTTCAGCTAAAAGACTGTATGAAGTTCCCAGATTATTCTTAATACTAGCAACTTCCCATTCCCCTAAATTTGGTCTAGAAATAGCATTTTCATAAGCATCAATAGCTTTTTTACAGTTTTTCATTTTTTCACGTCTCTCTGCTAACTCACAATAATAGTTTCCACGTTCTCTATCACTAATAAAGGATTCAAAATTAATAATTTCATTGAGATATGAGAATAATAAGGAGAAAATTGATTTTTCTGGACAAATATTAATGATATGGTTATTAAGAGTACTTAATATTGTACCTGATGTTGCAGAAGCTGTAATAATGAATAATGAAATTGCAAACAGATTGATAAGCAATCCTGATTCCTTTAAGGTATTTTGAGATAACGAATATTGCACTATAAGGAGTAGAAAAATAGAAATAAACCATAAGAATAAGAATCGCCAACATTTAATTCTCATCTTTCGGTGTTTCGCCAAGATTGTAACCTCTTCTCATTCTTTAATTAAAAATCCCTGAAATAATATAAGCTTCATTTAAGATCAATTTGTATTATTTTCCTTCCTTGTAGAAAAAATGGTTGTAAGAACTACTCCAATGATAGCTCCAAGAATTAACTCAAACATTTTATCTCGTCTCATTTGACCTCTCTTATATCTGGCATCAATCTAAACCAAAAATTTCATGCATTTCTTCAAAGGATTCAATACATTCATCGCAAACAACCTCAATTTCTGCGTATGCTTTTGCTGGATATGAAATTTCTCCTCGTTCTATAGCCTGTCTAGCTTTTTTTAGTTCTTCTTTTGGGGCTACAGGTACTCTATGTCTTGTATCTATAATGTTAAAATTTATTCCACATCTCTCACACTTCCAATTTTTATAGATTTCTCTCAATCGGGCATAAGAACATAATAAACTATCTCCTGTATCTAGATTGACAGAAAAACACTTTGATTCTGGAAATTGACACGTTTTGCACAGTTCTATACTAAAATACCTTTTTCTCATTGGTCTTATCTTCCTTCCTTTAATGAGGAGTCTTCCCCTGAAACTTCCTTAAATTATTAGCTAGAGGTTTAAGGTCAGGATTTTCTTGTACGCCTCTTATCAATGTTCAATTGTTAGAATACTAAATATCTACTGTTAGGTTAGACAGAGCTATTAGCTAAATAAAATTTTTGAATACAGAATACAAAAATGCGTTGTATATGC
This sequence comes from Candidatus Hodarchaeota archaeon, assembly GCA_048887065.1. Taxonomy (GTDB): domain Archaea; phylum Asgardarchaeota; class Heimdallarchaeia; order Hodarchaeales; family Hodarchaeaceae; genus Hodarchaeum. Next base: position 6,764 of record JBHLKC010000094.1, on the reverse strand, counting down.
GAAACGTCTCCATTATGTGTTTTTTATCGAGGCAATATATATCATAGTTTTCAATTTTAACGGAGCTATGACTGTACGCACATCGGAAGAGACTGAATGAGTATTGATACTATTATAGCAATCTTTAGGTTTACGTAGAAAATATTTATAACAATTTAATGGTTTCTTTTACTCGGTGAAGCAACTATGCCTCAAGGTGAAAAAAATAAACTGACTGTTAAGCAACGGGCAGAAATTCTTGCTTTGTACAGACAGGAATCATCCTATAAAATTGCGAAACGGTTTGGTGTCAGTCATACCGCCATTTACAAAATCTGGAAGAAAAAAGATAGCAACCTCTTAGTTTATAACATTGCTAAAAAATTCATTAAACTATTTTCTGATGAAGAAGTAGCATTAAAAATCCCCGATAATAAAAAACAAACATTTATGGAGAGTTTTTCATCAATAGAGGAAGAAACGCTTGATTTATTATTTCAGGAGGTCAGCAAATGAGTTTTAGAGATTCATTCTTGAAGAAAAAATCCACAAAGCCTACAGTATCCATTCAAAAAAGACCCCCTAGAGCTCCAAAAATAGACCCAAAACTCCTAGCGAATATGGTTACTATGGAAGACCTCCAAATCCTCAAGCAAGACCTTCTTTCAAGCCTAAAACAAAATATTTCCCCCGTACCTCAATCGGATATCAATGCTATTCAAAGTCTAAAGAAAATCATCGAAGAGCAGTCTAGACTGATTGGAGCGCAAGATGTGAAATTGAAAAACCTAGCACCATTGAAAGATAAACTGTGGAACGAAATTAACCGTTTGAAATGGATGAATTCCATGACCCGACCAGACAAGAAAGGATTCAAGAAAGTCGAAATGGAAGCGTTCTTTGGATCAGCTATCGTACAGTGGTCAGATATTGATTCAGTTGTGGAAAATTACAAGAAAAGGGGGTTAATCCGTACTGGTCGCAATGGCTGGATACAATTGACCCCTAAAGGGAAGGAACACTATCGTAACTTGCTTGAAGCAAACGATTAAGGGAAACAATTCCTTTTCCTCTTTTTTTCTATTTTTTTGGTTTCCGCTAGTTTTGGAAGTGCCATGTGTCTTAGTATTAGGTCTAGCAAAAACTCTCACCCCTGACCGCCCTATGCGGTATTAAGGCATCAAAAACTAGTACTCTGAGGGTGGAAAATCGCTATTTTTTTCCAATCGGAATCAAAATTATCAAAGATCCAAATCTATCTTTTTATTGAAGATAAAATATGGAGGAGGAATTGTTTTAAATACAAATCCCCATGTTCGAGGGATAATTTGAGAGAATTTTCAATGATTAATCTATCACTAGATAAATGATAAAGGAGTATTATTAAATGCCCTGTGGTTTATGGTTAAATGCTTATACCCCCAAATGCTATTTAGTGACCAGTAACCAATTAATTGATCATGGTAGGAGATGCTTTCAACAGTATGGTAAATTAACTACGAAAATATGGTCAGAATACGTTGACGATTATAATAGAAATAAGGGATTAAACAAAAATTCCCATATAGGAGATATTAAATGGCATGGACTTCCTAAATCGGTATCCTCTCGTTTTGGTAGTTTTGTTGCCTTTAAAAGATTGTGTGGTGTGAGTGATACAAAACCAGAACCAAGTAGAAAAATCGAAGATGATATTAAAAGAAATGAAGTTGATTTCGAGAGAGAATGGAAGAAACAATTTAAATTGTAACATTAAGTAACCCGTGCTATTTTTAACTGAGACAATTAATGTATTAGTGTCTTTAGTGAGAATAAGAGATCATACTATATACATTAATTGTGAGTTAAACCATTTTGAAGTGAATTAAGGCTTTTTTTAATAGCCTCTTGTTTTTTAATTGGACATTCTTCTTGTCTTTTGTTTGAATGAGCTCTATTCCATGCAGGTTTCGCTTTTAATCCGCATATTTCTTTTACATGGGCAATCCAACAAGTCTTTGGAGAGAATCCATAATTCTGTTTAACCCATACTTGTATTTCTTTATAAGTAGCCATCTTAGTCGCCTCTCAAAGAATATTATCTACAGACTCTTTCCAAAAATTATATAGTGAATCTATCACTATTGTTTCAAACCAACTAGTCAATGAACTCCTATATCTTATAGTCTGTAAGCCAGTTGTACAATATTTTTCAATTTTAAAAACATCATATTTTGAAGTGATTATAGCTTTTCCTTTATGAAAATAATCTGATCTTAAATTATAAATTTCTCTCATTGTACCATCAAAGGTTAATCTTATTACTTCTTCATTCGCTTGAATACTTCTCTTCATTCTTTTTATTATTAATTCTAATTCTTGAGAAGACGTTTCTCCTGAGTATTTGCTTAAAAGACTTTCAACAGTTAAATATTCGTCTTTTATATTTTCATCCTTTAAATAATTATCAACAAATCTTTTAAAACTCCTATATGATCCATATTTCAACTTATAATCATCATAAACAGATTTAAAATCATTTTTACTAATGTTTATTTCATCACTATGGCTAAATTTATTACTAATAAACCATTGATAAAAATCATGATAATCAGGAGGTGTTGCAAGACTTTCAACGGCAATGACTAGAGAAGATAACCTCAAAGATGTTAAATCTACATGGTTATAATCTTCTGACTCTGTACTGATTCTTGTTAGCTTAGAAAGGTATTTAGATAGATAAATTAGTCGAACTGCTCTGACAATCCTCTTTCTTGTTTCCTCAGGAATGCTATTTATCCACAATTTCAATTTATCTTCATCTAAATCTTCAAAACGTTCAAAAACTGCTATAAACCAATCTGGTAAGTCTTCATAACCCATTTTAATCTACCTACCCTATTTATCTACCCAATTCTCATTTAAACGTATAATCCTTCATTATAATATTATTCTAAAAAGGCTTTACTTTGTTATTCCCTCTTTCTTCTTGATTAAAAAATCATACCAAGAATCACATAACCGATAAAAGTTATCTAACGCTATAAATGCAATATATGGAAGGATTATTTCATAGATTTCTGGTGAATTCTCATAAAAATTATAAATTTGAGGGTCTTTCTTGTCCAAAAAATGATAGAGTCTTTTAAATCCTGCAATTTTTTTTCTATGTTCAATATTATCCTTAACCATCCTTTGAAAGTCTATTAGATCACTCATTAGATTTTCATTAATAATTCCTCTCTTTTGAACTGATTCAATATCATTCTAGGGAAAAGATAAAGAAAAAAAGAAAATAGAAGAAAAAACTATTTCTCTTCTATCATAATATTGGTGATATAGGTGGTATGAGTTTTTTTATCATACCTGCTAATTATTATTGTTGTAATAATTACGATAATGAATTCTATTAATTTATAGTACATTCTACTTTGTTTTCACCTCCTTTATGAAGCTCTGGGATTAATCGGGATTTCATTATTTTAAAGTACTAGGTTCTGTGTATAACAATCTCTCTAAAAGTCTAGATTAAACTCAAAGTCAAGCTCTAGCTCAAACTCTAGACCAAAGTCAAATTCTAGATCAACTTCAAAGGTATGAACCATTCTATACGAAAATTAAAATATCACTGAATCAAGTGAAAGTATTACTGTACTTTGGATTGAAGGGAATGCCAATATTATATAATATGATCAGTATGGACGTAGAGAAGGAGCTGCTTAAATTTAACATCTCTTATGATTTTAAAAAAGACGTTATGCTCTTGAAAAAGCTTGCTGCGAAAGGATTGATTGACATGGAAGAAAAAGTTAGTAATAACCAGCGCCAATATCGATTCTGGAAATTTCCTCCCCTCAATCCAGCACAGGCAAATGAGGAACAAAGAACCAAAATTGACTGAAATATGAAGTCCTCACTGCTTAAAGATCCAAAATATGTTGAATTTAACCCAAATATCTGATCATCAGTGTGATTCCGCACACACATGCGTCAGAAAATTTCACTTAATTAAAATGTGAAATTAGTCTACAAATAAATATGGGTAAGGAGATAAAGATGAAGGGGAAAGACCAAAAAAATCTTGATACGAAAGATCAAATTAAATTGAAACAGGAAAAAGATTATGAGATGTTATCTTTCATTCTCGACGGTAATTTGAGAAAAAAAATCTACTCTCTCTTAATTAAGAGACCCAGTTATGCTTGGGAGATCGCTAAGAAAGAGAAACTCAACGTATCATCTGTCCTGCGTGCATTGAGAGATCTGGATAAAAATAAAGTCATTTTATGTCTTAATCCTAAAAGTAGGAGACATAAATTTTATGAATTGACCCCAGAAGCGCTGAATCTAAAGGATGAAGTGTTAAACAGCCTGAAATTGAATAGTGAGTAGGATCGATGATGATCAATGTTTGAATAACGAATATTATATTATTAATATTTCCTTTATGTATTGTTACTGTTCTTAGCATGTTGATTTTCATTCCGTGATCGTATTCTTTTTCTCTGCTTTTTTTTTAGAATTTAATAACTAATCAATGTAATTCTTTTAAAAATCAAAAAGAAAAGGTAACTCAATGAATTGCTTATAGATTACTCATGTATCGATGATGTAACCTTCATCGTATTATAATGATTTACATTCTTTATGTGTCCCTTTTTTAGGCAGTTACTAACTCCCTATTTAGGAGTTAGGACATGTAAAATGAACAAAACACAAATAATTTTCTTTTGGATTGTTACGATACTATGTTTATTGGTAATAATTCCATCCATGATTTTTTTGATGAATGCAAGTGCCAAAGAAGCCCAAATCACTGATAATCTAGACTCAAATTATAGCAGTATTTGTAATTTTGAATTATCAAAAAAAATTGACAATAATCAACCACCCAGAAAGATAAAAGATCCAACAGGGAAAACCTCTGGATACATCCTCGAAGACTACTCTGAGGATGTCTTTGAGTTGATGGGGTCACGAGGACAAACCTATCGGCATTTTTATAATAAAGCGACAGGTGAATACACTTATCAATCTGATATTTTAGTTCAGAAAAATGTAAATTGGGTGGGTGCAGAAGAATACCCAGGATGGGTGACTACTGAAGAATACCCCTCTAGGTATATTCTCCGTATGCGCAATGGTGAGCTATATTTCTTTGAAACCGCTTCCGAAATTACTACTTTTCTAACCACACTTGACCGCACCTCTATTTGGGCCGTGGGGTTTGAAACCTTTGATGGTGTCATGGGGTTTTACCTTAACTTTCAGGATACAGTGAATGGTCATGGCCAGTATCTTTATTGGCCAAGATTAAACGATGGTAAGATTTCAGCTTATGACATGCCCCTCTACGCGATCTACCCACACATATGGGCGAATAAAGACAACCTCTGGTTTGATCAAATCCTTACTGATCAGTCATTCTACTCAAGAGTAACCCAGAATCCCCGCAATACACTTGAGTTTTATAACACAGGTACAGAATTTGGAGTCTTTTTCAGTCTTTCCGAGGTCGTTATTCAAGGTACAACATGGAATTTCAAACATGGGTTCAAATACAACATGGAAGATCATTTATATCACATGATTACTGAGTTTGAGTGTGTAGATCAGGATTTCAGTGATATTGGTTTAACTTATGAGATTACAACTTCTCCCCAAAGCGATGACACACCTTATCGTCCCGCAAAATTCATCTTAACTGATAACGAGCAAGAAGTCCTTATGAAAGTACAAGACTCGTGGGATGCAGGGCAAATATTACCTGATTTCTATTCAGACGTGACTATCATTTCGGAAAATGGTGAGTCGTTTGGCTTTGCATTTGATGACATGGAACTAGCAGGTTTCACTAAAAAGGGCCTGAAACTCCACTATCAACGACTGCCTGATGGAAACATACACAAAATGTTGTGTGCAGGGATGTATGGATTTGGTGAATACCAAACAGGGACGAAAGTAGAAATTGACCCTACTACACACAATAGAAACTCAATCGATAATAATGATTTGTATCGGCAATTTCTTACTTGGAAAACTGGAATTACTTACATGAGGGTTGGAGATTATTCAGGCAACATCGACTCAATGTGGATCTCTTTTGATACAGGGATTAATACGGGAATTATCGACACATCACTTGTTTCATTAAACTTATATTGTGAAAATTCGGCATTCGACCTTTCTACGGAAGGTGCTGGTTGTAGAGTCTATAATATTGGAGGAAATGGTAATTCCAGTACCGCGAAGGAGAATTCCCAGAGTTACAGCTTCGGTACAAATAAGTATGAAGATTTGGTGTACAAAGGAGATATTGGTTCAGGAGCGTATAGAAAAGCTGACGCGACCAAGATGGAAAGTCTAACGGATTATTGGAAAGACAATCGTGGCGATAGTGAAGAATGGATTAGTTTTTATTTTTACGCTATTGGTCCCGAGACCAACGACAGATACCAATTCACGGACAGTCAATATAGTGGTGCAAGTTATGACCCCAAACTTTGTTTCTCTTATGTAACCCAAGACTACGATTATTGGGCACTTATTGTTGCTGGTTCAAAAGAGTCATTTATTAAAGAACCACCCCCAGGAAAATTAGTCCCAGCTTATAGATTCACCCATGACGCTTTGAACATGTATAATGCGCTAAAAGATACTTATGATGGTTTCACTGACGAAAATATCTACTTACTAACTCATTATAGCAATGTTTATGGAAAAAGTGTGCCTCGTGATTGGGAGATGAGCAAAGCAAATTTTGAATGGGCTATCGATGATATTAAACAGTTTGCTGATTCGGGTGA
>JBHLKC010000093.1:0-11282 GCA_048887065.1 Candidatus Hodarchaeota archaeon | reverse complement strand
AGCATAAGGAACTTTCTCAGGAGCCTCAGTAATAATGCCAACCAAAACAATTGGAATATCCATAGAAACCTCTCGAACGTCCTCGATAAAATCAGGAACCGCAGCAAATGAATTATCATTATGTTTTTCAAAAAAAATGATGTAGGCAGAAGCTCCCTCATAATAAGATTTACGTAGATTATCCCCAAACAATTCTTGGTATGCAGTGTCCATCAAAATTAATTTAATTCTTTGATTATCAACAATTATTTGTTTGGTCTTAATATCCACTCCTAAAGAAGGCATATAATTTGTATTAAATTTATTCTCAGCAATACCACGAGATAGTGTTGTTTTTAACTCTGAACTACCTATCAGACAGATTTTAAGAACCCATTCTTCCATCAAATGTTATCTGGCTCCCTACTAGTAATTAAGGTTGAACAGGTTAATAAAAGATTATCTCGAGAATCTCTCCGAGTTTCTAGAGAACATTTTCACGGATTTGGGAAAAAAAGATTATTTTCTCATTTTTTGTCGGAGAAAGTGTTACATGATCTTGGTGAATACTAATCGTAAGCTTTAGACCTAAAAAAGCCAAAACAATGTTCAGACAGGAGACCGAAAGGCTCTATTTTTCACCTTTACTTGAAGATTGACACTCCTAATAGCTTCCTGATGAAAGGATTTTGTTAAAAAATCTCAATTTCCACATTATTCTAAGAATAATAGCCTTTATGCGATTAGTGGCAATTCTGTTTTCCCCTCAAGTTACATATCAATTTCTCCATATATAAATGGAGTTTGATCTTGTTAAAAACTAATCTTTTGTTATAGTTCCTTAGAATGAATACATTTTTTCTTCGGAGAAAGCCTTTAAAAAACAGAAAAAACATTGATTTGTAATAATACTAATACATTAAAATTTATTGAAAAATAAAAGCAGGTTTCAATATTGAGGGGCTTAATAAAGAATAAATGGATTTATTTCTTAATCATTATTATCTTTTTAACATATTTGAAAACATCGAATCTATCAGCTTCTAATGGACAAAATGATGCGGGCTCAGGGGGGGATGCAGGAGATACATTTGGGCCAGCTCTTCTAATTACCCCTGGAAGCTATAGTGGCACGTTAATTTATGGTAGTGATGATAGTGACTATTATAAGCTGACCGCTTCGGCTGGTCAGGTCTTAACTGTCGAGATGACCCCTGATCCGACCGCTAATTTCGATTTATCATTGTATGATCCTACTGCGAATTATCGGACGGGGAGTTCTTCCCCTGCAGGAGTAACAGAATCTTTTACTTATGCATTGGACGAAGCAGGCGACTGGCGAATTCATGTCTTCAGTTTAATTGGATCTACATCTGGAAATTATACTTTCATAGTCCAAATGACTAGCCAGGACGACGCGGGCTCAGGGGGGGATGCAGGAGATACATTTGGGCCAGCTCTTCTAATTACCCCTGGAAGCTATAGTGGCACGTTAATTTATGGTAGTGATGATAGTGACTATTATAAGCTGACCGCTTCGGCTGGTCAGGTCTTAACTGTCGAGATGACCCCTGATCCGACCGCTAATTTCGATTTATCATTGTATGATCCTACTGCGAATTATCGGACGGGGAGTTCTTCCCCTGCAGGAGTAACAGAATCTTTTACTTATGCATTGGACGAAGCAGGCGACTGGCGAATTCATGTCTTCAGTTTAATTGGATCTACATCTGGAAATTATACTTTCATAGTCCAAATGACTAGCCAGGACGACGCGGGCTCAGGGGGGGATGCAGGAGATACATTTGGGCCAGCTCTTCTAATTACCCCTGGAAGCTATAGTGGCACGTTAATTTATGGTAGTGATGATAGTGACTATTATAAGCTGACCGCTTCGGCTGGTCAGGTCTTAACTGTCGAGATGACCCCTGATCCGACCGCTAATTTCGATTTATCATTGTATGATCCTACTGCGAATTATCGGACGGGGAGTTCTTCCCCTGCAGGAGTAACAGAATCTTTTACTTATGCATTGGACGAAGCAGGCGACTGGCGAATTCATGTTTTCAATCTAATTGGATCTACATCTGGAAACTATACTTTCATAATCCAAGATGGTTCAGGGACGTCGAATCAACCACCTGTAGCAAAATTTACGTTTAAACCATTAAAGCCATTGCCAGGAGAAGAAGTTACATTCAATGCCTTGGCTTCAGATGATCCTGACGGAAGTATAATTTCTTATGAATGGAGTTTCAATTCAGAGAAAAGCTCTATAGTAACCCACTCATATGAAACTGCCGGTATATATACTGTAACTTTGATTGTGACGGATAATGAGGGTGTAGCTGCAAATACAACTAAGACAATAGAAGTTACTAATGAATGGACCTATATCGTTATCACTGATATCCACATAGGTAGGGGTTGGAAAGATTATGGCGCAGATGGCTTTGAAGACTATTATTTGGACGGTACAGCACATAATAATAATGAAGGTGGATTTAATTGCATTACGGATAGATTAACTGATGTTGTCAATTGGATAAACAATAATTATGGAACAAAGAATATTCGATTTTTAGTAATTCTTGGCGATATCACTGATACTGCTGAAATGTCCGAATTCTTTAGAGCAAAGAAAATACTGAATGGTCTTGAAATTCCTTATTTTCCTATAATTGGAAATCATGACGTGCTGTCTAAGATAAACAATAAGAAAGGTACTCCAGTGGGAGATAAATATTTTAACTCAATTTTCCATGAAGAATTTTTTAATCAACAGTTTGAAAAACTTGGCGCTAGATGGTCGGACAAATCTAAACATGTACAGTCTCCTTATTTACAGAACTATGCTTTTAGTTTTGGGGGGTTAAACTTCATCTGTTTGGACTACGCTAGAAGAGATATTCCTAAAGGAGATTTAATAGATCTAACAGGTGTCTTTGCACAACCTTTTCCTGAGACAAAAAGCTGGATTGAAGAAAAGATGAAAAATCGTCCAGAAAAAACGGTTATAGTATTTTCTCATTATCCTTTTAGACTGTTAGGAGGTTCTCACCCAAAATTAACCACCCACTTAGCTAGGACTGCCTATAAGTATTCTCGTGATGTCTTGACCTTTGGTGGCCATGTGCACTTCTGTGATAACCGAAATTATGAAGTAATCAATAAAGTTTCTTTTTCAATAGACACAACTTATATTGTAAGCTATGAATTGCCTGTGATAGTAACCAAAGGTATGATGGAGTCAGATAAAAAATTCATTAGAATGGTGACCATTAAAGGAGAATCAATTGAAAACATCAATTATGATACAATTATAGAACTAGGTAACACCTGTGAGATTCCTGAGGGACCAGCACCAGAGACAACAATATTAGAATCACTAAATCCCTGTGCTCTTACGAAAGCATTTTGGTCATGGTTAGAAAGTCCTGGCGAGTTAAGAGTTTATAACCCTCAAGGACAAGTTACGGGGATAGTAAATGGGGAGATAAAAAACGAAATACAAAACTCAATATACTTTAACCAATCTGTCGTGGTATTGGCTCCAATTGGTACTCTTAAATATGAGGTTTTTGGGATAGAAGACGGTTCATATAGTTTGGAGGTGAGATCTGTTACAGGACAAGATATTAATGCTTTTATTGCTATCGAAATTCCAACACAAGCTAATACTATTCATGAATATACCATTGATTGGAATGCTCTTTCTCAAGGTGAAAAAGGTGTAACTCTTCAGATAGACGCGGATGGTGATGGTGTGTTTGAAAAAATACTCAGTGTAGACAGTGAGCTCACGTACGATGAATTCATGAGCCTAGTTGAAACTATTTCTAAGAAAATTCCTAGCTTTTCAGTTTTAATAGGTCTGATGAGTCTGTCGATACTCGTAATTTTCGTAACAAAGAAAAAAATTAGAATTTTATGAATCCTAAAGAAAAGTTTGCGTGAATAATAAACAAGGAAATATTACTGGTTATGCTTCTCAGTTTGTGTTTGATAGGGTATAGCACTCCAGCTGAAAGATTAAGTTCCACTTTTTTCAAAAAGATTAGCCCCTGTGCGATTCTGGATCAAAAATAGTCCAATAATACAAACACAGGATGCAGACAGTAGAGCGAAAACCCCTTCTTTTCATCCATACGTGAAGGATTACGCTCCCGTACGCTAACTGACGAAAGTTAGTTTGCTATCATTCTAATTTGCCAGAATCCTAACTTTATTTGTGGAAAGTCATGAAAGTTCTAGAACAATAACATTTTAAGGAATAATATACTATTTAATACCAGAGTATTGGAGAATAAGAATGTTTTATGTGATCCAGAGGGATATTTTGTGGAATCCTCCATATTCGAGAATAGTCTGAAAATACCTATGGGATCTAGACATTATTCTGTTAGCTGGTCACTTCTTGGTGTCTTTCTTCATTCCTTATTCTTTATTGTTGTATTTATAACCCATTCAGAACTAATAACGTTGACCATAAATGGTTTCGTTTTGTTAATTGCACTTTTGCTTGTCAGTATTGGGTATTTAATGTTAGAACGGCCAAACAAGACATGTCATGTCCCTTGGAAACACTATTTATTGATTTTAACAGTTATAATCATTATACTATTCGTTTTTATTTTTAATCAGTTTGATCTAGAATGGCTCCTATTTATCCTAACTTTTCAGGGTTTATTATCTTTAACTGGTTGGTTCTTAATCTTTATAAACTTTCCAAGACATCACATTATTCATGATTCCGTGAACAAAGCTCTTTATTCAATTCGAGATTACTATACCCAGGTAGCAACAGATCAAATCAATTTAGAACAGGTCAAAAGTGTTGAAATTCGTGCAAGTACAAGGAGTTATTTTATCTCAGTTAGGTTTTACAATCAAAACGAATTCTCAGAATCTGATGACCCAATAAAGATGTGGACATGGACAAGACTAGCGAATGTAGCCCCGTTTTATTATAAACTCATTCACATATTCAGTCATTATCCCATGTTGATCGTAACAAAGGGTTCCGTAGAGCTAAGCCAGTGGAAGAAATTTCGTGATCGTCCTCTTAAATCCACATCGGTTTCCTTTCCAAGTCATAATATTTTAACAGTCATTGATCGAATTATCGAAAAAAATGCTGATCTAGATCTTTTTACTAATGTAAATGGACTTCCTTTGAATGACTCGGTTGACCAATACAAACCCCTTAAAACAAAATTTGATATAAATTCTCGTCAAGGTGTTTATATTCTTCGTGCAAAGAAAAGAGGGAACATAAATATCGTGGGAAAAATATTTATTACTACAGTCTTACTATTTTTCCTTTGTGTATTAACTTTCCTCCTCATTTTAACTCTCTATATTATATTTAATGGTTCTACGCTTCCTGTTAGAGCTTTTTCTACGTCTCCTCAAAAAATTGGCATTATTACATTTTCTTTTCTCTCGATGATTCTCTTATTAATCTCACTAATATTTGGATATTTTTTCCTGACAAATGTCATTAGTCGAAAATATATTGAATTTTGGGGTGAATTCATATGCGTTTCAAACAAAGTCTTCCAAAAAGAGATCACTTCCCTGATAATCCCGAAAAAAGCTTTACTCAATATTGAAATCTCTAAACAGACGTTCTATTTGCGATTTATGGGTGGTGATTCTATAAAATTATGGAAAGCTCCTCCTAACGACCATTTAATCGGTTTTCAGATACTAAAAACCTTTCTTCAATTAAACATGAGAAATCCAGACCTTAAAACCAGATTGTTACTATATAATTCGTAATATCATATTCTAGCTTAATTGAAGGGAGTGTGGAGGACTTCTCTTGAAAATTGAAGATTGACGCTCCTATAGACTAACTGACGAAAGGACGACGCTCAATTTCCACACATCTTTTCAAAAGAAGCCCTTGTGCGATTAGTATATTGCTAAAAATCCAAACATATCATTAAAATCACTAAAAACGTGATTTCCGTTTTTAATTCCTGCCTGGTCTAATAATTTGAAAGCACGATCATAATAATCCTTTGCAACACTATAATTACCTTTTTTCAATAATTCTTCGAGTTTCCTCTTAATCCTCCAAAATAGGGTTGAATAACAATGTCTCTCAACTTTTCCAGAGAATTGGACAGATAAGACTTTATGCATTCTTGCTTTTTGGAAATAGTCAACATTCTTCTGACACATTATGGAAAGATCCTTCTCTCCAATTTGGCCCAGAATCTCGACCAAAGACTCATAAACATGTGGTATGCTTATATAGAGCACTGTATCGACTTTATTACCTTCCTGATATTCTCTAAACCACCTTTTATATGTAGAACTGAATTGACTGTAAGTTTGTTCAAGACTTTCCCCGCTTGATTTATAATACTCCCAAAAATCAGGGCTTATCAAATCTTTTGGATAATAAAAAGCTAATTCAAGAAACTTAAGATACTCCCAAGAGATATAATCGACAGAAGAGAACTCTATCTTCTGTCTCAACTCTAAAGGAGCAAGCGTTTCTATTGCTACTTGAAGTGTATTAATAACTTTCAAACAGATATTTCTAACAATAGTTGTTTCTTGTAATTTTATCAAGGTTTTTAAAACATCTACCAAGGAATCATAACTTAATGGAGTCTGGTCTAATGGATCAAGTGTTGAAATAAGTTCTAGAAGTTTTACTTTGAGATAATTTCTCGACTCTAACCAGACTTCCTGTTTAACTCCCAATGGAGGTATATCTTGCGATAAGGACTTGACATAACTAACATAAAAAGGAGCCAAAATATCATTAATCTTACTAATGCCAAAGTCAATAGTTTTATTGATCTCCTCCACATTACCCAAATATAGATAGTGATCTACAAGATTGAAGGTTGAATCCCATCGTTCCTGATCGTTTTGGAAGGAATCCAAAATATTAGTCATGAATTTGTTTGCTTTGTCAAATTCTTTAAGTTTCCTTAAAATTTGAACTTTTCTTTGGTAAAAATAGCGCCAAGAAGAGGTTTTTTCTGGTTTCAAAGAAGTTAGCTGGTGATAAATCTGTTTTGCAGAGTCAAGATGTCCTTCATCTGCTAATAACACTCCAAGAACAATCAAACCGTTTGGATCATTCTCCTCTAATAGTGATATAATTTTTTCAATATCCTTCTTAGTAATCCCTAATTTTACCTTTAATGTAAAGTATCGTCTGAGGAGTTGTAGGGGGAGAGGTGCAGGTTGTGCTGATTTAAAAAACTCTTGAAACAAGTTATTCTTAGTTAAGTAATCCTCAATATCCTTAATTATGCTTACTGCTTTATCTAGTTTATTTACTTCAAGGTAAACATACGCTAATTCAGTTAATATGACAAGCTGATTAATAGTTGGATCAAAATCAGCTGCAAAAGGAGAATGAGGTGGGTGATGACCGAATTGATCTAGTTCAGCTTGCTTAAGGCTTATTTGGTCATGAATATTTTTTTCGAACTTATTCAATAATAGTTCTAATCTTTCTAAATTTCCTTCGTTAAATTCCTTAAAAATTTCACTTGGAAGAGTTACTGAATCAATTATTCTTAAAATGGCTTGTTTGGCACTTTCACGCACTTCACCTTCCATCCTTTCAGTTATTCTTTGTAGGACATGATTTCTCTCTGATATTGAATCTTTAATATCAATAATTCTGTGGGTTTTAGGAAATTTGGATTCTAGAAAGTCAACGAATGATTGTCTCATTGGAAGAGAAATCTTTTCTTGTGATTCAAGTTTTTCATGTTTCTTTTGAAGTTGAGCCAATTCCTGTTTTAAATCCTCATCAGTAAATTCATTTAGTTCAATTAAAAGAAGTTTCTGGTAAAAGGAAGAGAAAAAAGGAAATCCTTGAGTTTCCTTTGTTAATAATGGTAATATTCTTTTTGCTAAGTCCTTTTCATTTAACGCAATACATGTTTCAGCTAATTTAATCGCGTTATTCTGTAGAAGTAAGATGTTTGAAGGACTTAATTCGTTTTTTTGCCTCCACTCACTCATTAAATACTCTATAATCGCATTAATGATATTTAAAGCTGACGTCTTGTCATTAAGTTCATAAAAAGTCTTTGCAAGAAGTAATTGGGGTACGACTGCAAATACCTTTCTTCCTCCCATTCCTTCCATCTTTTTTAAAGTATCTAACAAGGATTGAAGGAGAGAAATATCTTTGGATTTGGCAGCTATCACAAGTTGGAGTTCGAAGAGAGATGCATCAAACATAAAGTGATCCTGAGGCCCTAAAAAACGATGGAAAGACCTATCTAGATCATCATCAAGAATTTTAACTTCTGTGGAAGAGGAATTTAAAACAATTTTATCAGCTAATTCAAGATATTCAATGATCTCTTCTTTATCCTCAATTTCTATCAAACAATTTGCAAGCTCTGAAAATAAAAAGGGTTGAATGTGTGCAGGAGACGAATTGATAAATTCTAAGCATAATTCTTTACACTTAAAATAGGAATCATCCAGCTTATATTTAGTAAGAGATTCTAATATCCGTAAACCGTGATTGAAGTAATCAAATGAACTCATCTTATCTTTTTTCGTCTCCCTGGATTTGACCAAATCCTTCCATTGATTAAAAGCTATTTGTAAATATGTTAACCCTTTCTCTTGATCTTCCTGGGACTCAGTTTGAAGACAAAAAGCCGCTACTTTTTGATATACGTCAGATTGATAGAGTTGAGATAAATTAGAAATATAGCGTTTTGCTCGGGAAATGTAATCCGTATTTTGAACTCTTATACCTAATTTCAACAAATTTAAGGCAAAATTCTTCTCGCTATATTCTCTATCATACAGTTTAGTGAGTTTTAGTATTTCCTCAACTTGCGTTGTAATATGATCTAGATAATCCATTGTAAATACATCTGAGAATTCTAGATTACCGCTCACATGAAATTCCTCCCATTTTTTTACATAATAAATGAACCACAGTTTTATGGGATTCCTACTTAATAAAGATTAACAATTTCTCCACAGAATTACCCTGTGAGGTTCAAAGAGGCAATATTTCCAAACTTTTCTATTTTTAGAAACAGATTTTCTTCTGATGATGTTAATATTCTTAATGATTAAAATACGACGACAAATAATGTATCTTCCATTCCCCGAAAACAGCGTACAGACAGTAGACCGAAAGACTCATTATTTTATCCAAACTTGAAGAATTACGCTCCTACACGCTAAATGACGAAAGGATTTTTCTTAAAAATCTTAATTTCCACACTTTTTTTCAAAAAGAAGCCCTTGTGTGATTAGTGGAAAAATATCTCAAGAATGTGCGAATTAATCATTTGCTTTGAAAATTTGGGCAATGAGATCCTCAAAGACTTGATAGATTTTTCTCCTCTCTCCCTCATAAATTTCATAATACATTACCCCCAACTCTTTAGTTAAGCGTTCTAATTCATTTCTCTTAATGGTCTCATTATTAGTCATGAATCCAACCAAAGCAATAGGAATATAGGGATCTGGAACATGAGTCCGAAATTCCTCGTGCCAATTCTTAATTTTAATTAAACTTGAACTCTCATGACAATCGAAGAAGATCAAACATCCACTAGAACCTCTGTAATAACTAGGTCGAAGCTTGCCAAAGAATTCTTGTCCCGCTGTGTCAACAATGATCAGGTTTACTCGAATACCATAGAGATTTATTCGTTTAGTAGTAATATCTACCCCAAGCGTTGGGAGATAGTTTGTTTCAAATTTCCCTTCGACAAAAAGACGAATCAATTTGGTTTTTCTTTTAGAACCAATACAAGCAACTTTTAATAGAAAAGTTAAACCGAGACTTCGTTTAATGATCCGCAGCAAAAGCTTTTCAAGATTGCGCTTATCAGCAGAGGTTAGTTCACGATACTCAATGCATAAATTGTAAGAAAGTTCATTTCGTTCCTTTTCTGTAACATGAAGGGGTTCTTCGATAAGCCCAACCACAGTTTGTGTAAACCTATTAGGATGTTCACTTTTACAGGACAAATCAAAAACGTTACCGATCTGGCTAAAACTCGTCCTATTGCTTAACTTGAAAAAATAAATCGTAATATGAGAAAAACGAGGACAATTCCTTTCATTACAATCAAGGAATTGGACTTGAACATCATTCCTCCTCACTTTAATTTCTTTACCAGGTTTGTCGAAACCTGTTAATTCATAAAAATCACCCGAAAGTTCTCTATCAGGAAAATCATCAATGATGGACACGATACTTGATGGCACCTCTCCCCGAAGATGAATGCGAATCAAATAATCAGGATCCCTCGTTGTTCCTCCGCTCAAAGTACAAAAACACCAACCAGTAGTGACACTCACAATCAGTAAATAGGTAATTAATTTGAAATAGTTAGGGGTATTTATTAAGCTACACTCACTCGATTCCCGAAAACGCAAAACTAGCGTACAGACAGTAGACCGAAAGACTCGTTTTATCATCCAGACTTGAAGATTGATGCTCCTAAACGCTACCTGACGGAAGGATTTTATCAAAAAATCCCCAAGTTCCTATAGGTTGGTAAATTAATCTTCTGCGTTACGAAGAATAGGTATTATTTTTCGTAACTCACGACTTAGTAAATCGTCCTCCTCTTCCTGAGGTATGTCAGGAGGATGTAAAATACCTTCATGAATAATGAAGAAGGTATCTATGATAGAATTGAGGGGTGATATTGCATCACTGAGAATCTGGATAGAATAATAATCTCGTTTTTCCCTTAGAACTTTGATAAAAGGCTTAAATTCCTTTTTCTCGTTCCATTGAGTCTTCATAAACTTTGATATATTATAAGCACCTAACCAATAGTTTTCTGGGGATCTCACTTGTCTAACAGGGTTTGAATAGGAAATATCAATAGGAGGTTCTGATTTGGATCCCTGTGTGGAACGCTCAAGAATTTCCTGTAAAATAGAATTAAAATCATCCAACCGATGTTTACGGTTTAATCGAAGCAGAAAAAATTCAATTAAATTAAGAGTCTCGATAGTTGCTTTGACATAGTCCAAATCGTTTTCTTTCTCAGTCAGTAATATCCCCTTCAGATTTACTTTCCCTATTTGCTAGTAATCGCGAATTAAGAAAAATCATGACTATTTATAATTTGTATGATTTTCAATGCCGAAAATAGAAAACGAGCGTACAGACAGTAAACCGAAACACTGCTCATTTAATCCAAAATTGAAGAATTACGCTCCTATAGACTAACTGACGAAAGGACGGCGCTCAATTTCCACACGGTTAGCCCTTGTGCGATTAGTGGCGGCCAGCTGAACCTCTCGGCGTACCTTGATGC
>JBHLKC010000092.1:0-11354 GCA_048887065.1 Candidatus Hodarchaeota archaeon | reverse complement strand
TTATTGGCCATAATGCTTTAAAAGATAGTGGTAGTAAAGTACTAAATTATATTGTTTGGAAGAGAGAAACAGAGAAAGTTTTGGACTATGGACACAATTTATTTTTAGATTCTCTGGGAATAAAATCCAAAATTGGGAAAAAAGGTCAGGATATTCATATTCGTTCAGCTGAATCTGATTTTTATAGATTAACAAGAATTAAAGGTCTATCATTTTTCCTTGATGAACCTGAGGTCTTCTTTCCTATTCTTCGATTAGATTATCTTGGGATGTCTCCATTTTTGTTACATAATCTTTTGATTTCAAGAAAAAATAAATTTTGTCTCTTGAAAGATCTTGGAAAAATAAATATGGGCTCTACAACTGGAGCAAACCAATTTTTTTATCTAGATAGAGATTTTGTTAAAAATTGGAAACTTCCATCTACAAACTTAAAACTAATGACTAAATCTCCAAAGGAATGGAAATCTGTATTTCATACCAGTAAAATGCTTAAATACTTCCTTCATATTTCTGAATCTGTTTCAAGCAATTCGAACCAAGAACTAAAGAAGTATCTTGAAACTATTCAAGAAGCAGTTTTGAAACGGCCATTCTTTAAAAATAAAACCCTTACGAATTGGTATAAAGTTCCTTTGCTTCAACCAGACCTATTACTACCGAATATGATATTTAAAAGATCATTTGTAGCTTATAACAGTAATAAACTCCATATAGATAAACAATGGATTGGATTTTGGGCTAAGGAAAAAGAATGGAATTATATCCTTTTAGCTTTTTTAAATTCTTCATTAGGAATTCTACTTAGAGAAGTTCAGGGTACGAAAACTTTAGGATTAGGTTCTTTAAAGCTTTCATTACACGAATATCGCAATCTTTTAGTTTTAGATCCTAGATTACTATCCCATGACATTTCAGAGAAGTTGAAAACTACTATAACGAAGATGGGGGAATTTGAAATTGCTTCGTTGGACTCCTATTCTTCTTCTGTTCCTACTTCTGAATTTACTAAAACAAAGCAAATACTTGATCAAATTATTTTGATTGAATACTTAAATATGTCAAAATCTGATTTAGAGAAAATTTATGAGATCCTTAAGTTTGAAATTAAATGGAGATTTGCAAAAGAACATTCTCAAAAATAATTAATGAAAAGGTGTTTAGATGAAGAAGGAGATAATCTTTCATGAAGACTTTTATCAGGTCTATGCCAATGATCCAGCAGCTTCCCCTGGACGAATGGAAGCAATAATTGCAGAATTAAACGATTTTAATATCATCTCTCCTGAACCCGCCCAAGATGAGGATATTTTGTTAGTGCATACTAAAACTCACCTCTCACGGGTAAAAAGTGATTGGGAACAGGTTTATTCCATCGCAGCGCTCTCTGCGGGAGGTGCTGTTCTTGCTTCAGACTATGCATTAAATAAAAATCCAATATTTGCAGTTATTCGACCACCAGGCCATCACGCGAGCCCTGAAGGCTACTGGGGCTTTTGTTATCTCAATAATATAGCTATAGCAATTCAAAAATTACTTAATGAAAATAGAATAAATAACGCTGTTATTGTAGATTTTGATTTTCACTTTGGGGATGGGACAAACAACACTTTCTCTTCTAATGCTAATGTGAATTATTATTCTGGACAAGGAAGGACTAATGAACAATTTATTCAGAATCTGAAAAATTATTTATCCAATAAGAAAAATATTGATATCTTGGGAGTAAGTGCAGGTTTTGATCGCGGGATTGAAGATTGGGGAAAGCTATTGACAATTGATGATTATCATCAAATAGGGAAGACATTGAAGGCCTTTTCGACAGAAGTGTGCTCTGGTAGACGATTTGCAGTGCTTGAAGGTGGATATAACCATAAAGTCCTTGGTAAAAATGTTCGAGCCTTTATTGAAGGCTTCTATTAGAATTATCTGCCAGCAAATTGATTATAACTATACTTATTCTGTCTTAAAGGATATTAAATAATCTGTATTTATATGACATGCAAGGATAATAGCCTTATTGAATTTTTTTCTCATTTTTCATACTAAATTTCTTAATATTCCCAGATTTTTTGAATCGAAATCCCTTCTGTTATCATTAACGGTATTAAGAGAAGGAGACCCGTTAGAATATCAGTTAATGCGGTTAGTAAATAAGCCTGTTCAATCCCAATTGTGAATGAAGAAAAAAATACAATAAATGCATAACAGAAACGTACAATAATTGCCCCAAATCCGATAAAAGCTAATTTTTGAACATCTTGTAGAGCATAGATTTGAAAATATCCCATAATGATCAAAAAAATCCCAGTTAAATGTACAAAAAGCATATTATTTGGTTTCGTTAAATTAAAAAGTGTAACTAAAAGGTCAGAGAAAAATATAACTCCTATCCCTAATATTAAATCATAAATTCCTCCAATGAGAAAGGCTAATTTTAATAGACGATTATTAATTAATTTTTTCATTAGTAATATACACCTATAGTTATGAAAACGAATAACCCCATAATTTCAATTCTTGTTTTCCCTATGTTTTCTCATACTACTCTTCGTAAGTATTTATTGGCATCAGTAGGAGGTGCTGGTTTATAACCATATTGTCTAAGGAGAAGCGCTAATTGGCCACGATGATAAAAACTATGATGTGACATATGAAGTATAACATCTCCTAATGCAACCTGATAGGTCGTTTCCTCACCCCTTCTTCTATATTCTATTTTTCGATTAAAATCTTCATCATCTTGAAAAGATTTCATAACTTGTAAAAATAATTGATCTGTTTCATTCCAAGCTGATATTACCTCTGAAACGCTATTATAATCAGCAGAAGTCTTCCGTTTTTCAACTAATGGTTTTTTCTCCATTCGCTCAAGCCACACATTAAGAGCTTCAAAATTATGGATAATGAGGTCAAGAATAACTCCATAAGGAGTTTCTTTTTGTAAATCATTAAGTTTTAGGTCCTTAAAAACTTCTCTAAACCTCTCATTAGCCCACATATTTAATCTTGCTAATTTAATAAATTGTTCTTTCATTATACTCTCCTTAATTGAAAATTTGTTTTACCCCTTTTTTTGATATGATATTCCTTGTCTTGAGATCAACTGATCTCCAGTACCCTCTGTAATATTTTCATACCGTGCCATTACAAACAGTAAATCAGAAAGTCTGTTGAGATAACGAATAATTTCAGGATTGATGTCCTTAATATTATGGAATGAGATGACTCTGCGCTCAGCGCGTCGACAAATAGTTCTCGACTGATGTAGAAAAACAGCTGACTTTGTCCCTCCTGGAATAATAAAACTCGAAATAGGGGGCATTTCTTGAGTTAATTCATCAGAAATGTTCTCTAACTTAGTTATATCTTGAGCTTCTATCCTTTTAATACCTTGTACGATTTCTGTCGTCTTCATAAAACTTTCTATGGGCGTGGAAAGTTCAGCTGCCAAAAAAAACAAGCGTTTCTGAATATTTTCTAAATAACTTGCAATTCGCTTTCCACTATAGACTTTAGCAATACCTAAACTAGCAATCAACTCGTCTACAGTCCCATAAGCCTCGATTCGGGGATTGCTTTTTTCAACTCGTTCTCCTGTTAAAAGACCCGTTTTTCCTTTATCCCCTTTTCTAGTGTATATCGATTTTGGCATAGAAATAACCTCCGAAATAATTACATCAATTAAAGAATTATTTAATTACCTCCTGGATTCTCGTATATTCGTTAAAATTTATATCCATTAACAGTTTAATTTTCAGTAGCCCTGTTAATAATACTACTAATCCATAAAAAGGTCATTAACGTCAATTTTTACCCCTAGTGATAAAAATGTTGTCAGAAATCGAAGTTGCTTATGATCGAATTAAAAATTATATAAATAAAACTCCTGTAATGACTTCTAGAACTCTAAACAAGCTCGTAAACGCTAGTGTATATATTAAATGTGAGAATTTTCAAAGAGCTGGGGCATTCAAATGTCGTGGGGCCTTTAATTCGTTAAGTCAACTATCACTTGAAGAACAAAAAAGAGGAGTGATAACACATTCGAGTGGGAACCATGCTCAAGCAATTGCCTTAGCAGCTCGAGAATTAAAGATAAAAGCTACTATAGTTATGCCTAAGAATGCTCCAATAGTAAAAAAAGAAGCTACAGCAAGCTATGGTGCAAAAATCGTTGAATGTGGAAATAACCCAACGGATCGAAAAGAGAAGACAGATGAACTTATAGAAGAACACGATTACATTTTGATACATCCATATAACTATTATCCCACTATATATGGGGCAGGTACCGCAGCATATGAGCTAATAAACGAGGTTGGGAATTTAGATTTGGTTTTGGGGCCAGTGGGAGGTGGTGGGTTGATCTCTGGAACATCCATAGCAACGAAAGAGCTATGTCAAAATGCCGAAGTTTTAGCAGTCGAACCTCTCAATGCAAATGATGCTTACAAGTCGTTTTATGATGGGTCGACAATTTTTCCTTCTATTAATCCAAATACAATAGCAGATGGTTTACGCACATCTTTAGGTGATATTACATTTAAAATTATCAAGGAATTTGTAGATGACATTCTCACAGTTACTGAGGAAGAAATACTAAATGCTATGCAATTTTATTGGGAAAGAATGAAGTTAGTGGTTGAACCTTCTGGTGCAGTTTCTCTTGCAGGTTTGATAAAATATTCAAACTTAAGAAGCAATGATATTCAGGATAAAAGAATCGGAGTAATTATTTCTGGAGGAAATATTGACCTAACATCGTTTTTTTCCTTATTAGAAAATCAAATTAATTAATATTCATTATTTCAATTCAGAAGTCAGTTTATGGTGGGATCCGATATCCGGAGAATGATTTCAATAATCCTTTTATAAAGTTCTTTCTAATATACAAATGTAAAACACATGAATATCATAGTATATTCATATCAAAACGAAACCCATTTATATAAAGATACTTCATTTAAACATGACTGCTTTTAGAGAATAAAAAAGTATCATTATCATCAATACTAATTAATTATCGAGGCTCTGAGGTGCAACAATTTCTAGGCGATAATAATATTCTAATAAAGAATGAGGGGGAAACTGATGTTTCAATCAAAGTTAGGGAAATATTATTATTAAATAAAAAATCGGGATTACCAATTTTATCTCGTGTGTATGGGGAAGCGAGCGGAAAAGACCCCGTTCTTGTTGCAGGCCTCTTAGCTGCAATTATTCAATTTGCAGAAACAATGGGTTCTAATCTTGAGTTAAATGATATTGGTATTGGAGGGGAGTCTCGTATTTTTATAAGAACGCAGAGTCAGCTAGTCTGCTTGTTAATTATCGATAATTTTAATGTCTCTTTTATTTCTGGCTCCAATTTCCTACTTATAATTAATGAAATTGCTTCTCGTGTGTTTGATGTTATTCGAATGATGTTTTCGGTTCCTAATGCTGAGTCTTTTGAGAATTTAGGTAATTCTGATGGTGATATTGATAATCTTCTTTTAGGAGCATCTTCTGATGTTGCTCTTAATAATTTAGATGAATCAGCTATAGCAGCATACCCTGAAATTGGATATATTATAGATAATATCGTGTTTGAAACAACAATGATGTTCAGTATTGATGATAAACAGGTTGAAGAAGAGATTGAAGATGCACTTACTACATTAGAAGAGACAGATTCAACATATCTTGGATCTAATTATTCAGGAACATCAAAAGAGATCACTAAGGATAAACAGGAAAAATATAAAGATGTTTTTGCTAGATTGAACAAGTTTTGGGAGGATTCTGAAGTTGGAGAATAATACTAGATTGTTTGATCAGATTTCAGATTAAATTCTTTATGGTAATAGTATCATAATTATATTTAATACTTGAAATAAGTTTTAACTTAAAATCCTCTTTTCTATTCCATTTAATAATTTAATTTCACTGTAAACGCATTGTTTTTATAATGGCTTTTTCTAATTCTCATCATTCAGATCCTTTTTGTTGCCCCTCATGCATTCAATGAATTGGTACTTGGAACGGAAAACGCATGAAAAAAGGAGTAAGAGTGTTTATTGTTGATGATTCGGCAGTTGTGAGACAGCTATTATCAAAGATGATATCAGAGTCTGTTTATCATATGCATGTTATAGGTACTGCTCCAAATGGAGCTGTTGCGTTGGAGAAAATGGCATTACCTAAATTTAAACCCGATGTAGTGCTTATGGATATTATGATGCCAGAAATGGATGGATTTGAGACGATAAATCATATTATGGATCGTTTTCCGACTCCTGTCATCATTGTATCTAGTTTAACACAGAAAGAAGTAAATATGGCTCTGTCAAATTTAGGGATGTCTGCTTTCGAATCAGGGACAATTGAATTTGTGAAGAAGCCAGATTCGAATGTTCCAACTAATATGAATCGATTTGAAAGAGAATTAATTAAGAAAATTGCAGGCCTTGCTCAAGCCGATCTTAGAAGAGCTTTAAGTGCATTTGACTTTAATTCGTTTTTAAAAGATGAAGCTGAAGAAATTTCAGAGATTATCGCGCCTGAAATAGCCCCTGTATCTTTTCACGATAAAATAATAGTAATTGGAGCTTCTACAGGTGGGCCGAGAGCTATTTCATTAATTCTCTCTAAAATACCTAGTGTTTCTCCTCCAATTGTGATTGTGCAGCATATGCCAACTGAGATGGTCCAGTCTTGGGCACAGCGATTACAAACTTTATATCCTCATTTAAAAATTAAAATACCTAAGAATGGAGAAAAGATAAGGCCAAATAGAGTTTATATCGCACCTGGAGGAGTTCATTGTGGATTAGAATCAGGAAAAGTCTTCAGACTGACTCCAGGAGAAAGAGTTAATTTTGTAATACCCGCGATTGATGTAACATTAATTACTGGAGCTAGAGTTTATGGAAGAAATATTCTAGGAATAATACTGACAGGAATGGGTCAGGACGGTTGTGATGGAGCAAAGGAAATTAAAACAATGGGTGGGCAAATATTAGCTGAACATGAGTCGACTTCGGTAATCTATTCCATGCCAAGATGCGTTGTTGAATCAAATCTAGCTGATGAAGTCGTTGCCTTACACAATATTCCTTCAGTAATTCGTCGTAGGGGTTGGGTTTAAACTACTCTAATATTTATAATTAAAGGATTACTAAATATTAACTAGGTTCGAATTTTTCCCATTCTTTCCACCAATTTTTCCATATCCTTTTCTATAAAGACCGAAGTTTATTCTTTGGAGTAAAGAAAAATCGTGAAAAAAAGTGAATGTTTTTATATCAGCATATTTTTGTAATGTACGGAAATGAAACATGAAAGTAATATCGTAATATATTGAAAATATATTAATAATAAATGAAGTATAATTAATCATTAATCCTGATACTGCTCATCATCCTAATGAACTAATGTGAAGTGTTTAAGTGATTCATATGGCAACATCAACGATGCAAGAAACAGAAAAATATTTAATCTTTAAAGTCGCTGAAGATCTATATGGTCTTGATGTTACGTATTTAAAAGAAGTTTTTCAAACCACGAAAATTATAAGGCTCCCTAGGACATCAGAAATTCTTGCGGGGATAGTAAATCTTCGAGGATATATAGTGAGCATTTTTAATCTTTATAAGCTCCTTTGGGGACTTGCTCCTACTTCTGAGTCTGAGCTTCTTGAAGAATCGAATTCTTCCTCTCAAGCTAAAATTGTGCTACTATTGACAATTAAAAATCAAGATGTGGGTATTTTAGCAGACCAAATCTATCAATTGGCTGAAATAGCTGAATTCGGTACAAAAGACCCAAAATACTTTAAAGGAAGAGAACTCCAGAATGATTCTTTAATTACGAAAGTAGGCTTTATAGAAGATAATCAAGAGGTTCTCATTCTAAATCTTGATGTTCTTTTAAGTGGTTACGTAGTACCTGCTAAAATTCAAAGAGCTCCTGTTTCAGAAGATGATGATTTCGATTTTGATCAATATACATTACCAGATGAAGGAGCAATTGATCAATTTGATCCCATGGCATTTGCTGATATAGATTCTATGGTAGAAGAATCAATCAAAGATGAAGAAATCAAGAGTGATGATGATAAAAAGAAGAAAAAGAGTAATAAAGGTAGTAAAGAGAAATCCGAAGAGAAATCGACCTAATAGTCTTGGTTCTTAAAAGGAATATAGAGGAATTACTATATTATGATAAAAGATATGTCACCACTCTCGAATGGAAGAAAAGAAAATTCAAAAATCAAGGCTAAACGAGAGGAACTCCAGTTAGGTACAGACACTCTCTTGCAATTCACTCTTAAGGGTATTAAATTTTCCTTCCACAGTTCTTCTATAATTCAATTGTTGCAAAAACTTATAATCACTCCAGTGGCAAACAGTGCTCCCTACATTGTTGGTTCAACCACGTTTCAAGGCGAAGTTCTTCCTGTGATAGATTTACAAACCTTCTTTTATGGAGAATCATTAACCAAAGATAGTGGAATGAAGGTTCAGGAAGGAAATTATATTGTTGCAACTGACAACAAACAGGGGGAAAGTTTTATCGTATTTCAAGTTGAGTCCGTGCTTGGAGTTATCACCAAACCACCTGAATCTCAAATTATAGATTTAGTGAGTCTAGCTGATCCTTCAGAATATTCTTACTTTAAGAAGGCATTTATATTTGATGAAGAAATCATTATCCAGGTTTCACCTAAAGATATCTTGTCTCAAATAAAAATTGAATTGGATCACTTTCAAACTCAATTTCTTGCTGAAAATAAAGACAGTTTTATACCGATTGAGCTCCCATTATCGCTGGATAAGTTTAACATAGATCTTAAACATAAACTATCGATTTCACCTCCATCATTTGGAACTAAATTAGATAAAGCAGTAAGTTATTCTCGTGAGTCTCAATTAACAGCAACACTCGTTTCTGTTCAAGATTACAACATTTTAATCCCAAACAAGCGGATTGTGGAAATATTTAGTGTTTCTAATGTGACTGAAGTACCAAATGCGTCAAAAGCAGTGATGGGAGCTGTAAACTTTCGTGGTAGTGTAATCAGCTTAGTAAACCTATCAAAATTATTAGAAACCAATTCTTCAAGTATTATAACACAACAGAAGACCTTAGATGAAAATTCAAATACTCTCGTGTTTGATATTTCAGGGCAATTTTTTGCATTATTTGTAGATGAAATCAAAGAAGTTATTGAAGTTAATCAAAATGATATTATGCCTTCTATTAATCCAATGAACAGTTTAAAGGCGGATTATATATTTGAGGGGGCAGTAATTGATACTGATGGACAGATATTACTAGTTTTAGATGTTGATTATATTTTTAATAGGTGCTTAGATCCACATTTATT
Source organism: Candidatus Hodarchaeota archaeon (assembly GCA_048887065.1). Classification (GTDB taxonomy): domain Archaea; phylum Asgardarchaeota; class Heimdallarchaeia; order Hodarchaeales; family Hodarchaeaceae; genus Hodarchaeum. Next base: position 1,981 of record JBHLKC010000092.1, on the reverse strand, counting down.
TAAATCAACAGCTAACCAAATAGTATCATTCGAGGATAATAGAGTAGTTACTATTGATAAGAAAAGTCTAATTCGCAAAGAAGGGATTATTTTCGAAGATAATGGTAATAAGTTTTTCCTAGACTCAGATTTTGTTATTCAGGTCATCGAACCTAATTCAATTCTATTGAAAGGTTATTCAAAAACTATTATTGGGGCAACAGTTCATTCTAAAATAGTTCCTCTAATTGATTTCTGTTCACTCTTAGGTGATACTAGAATAAAAAAAAGATCTTTACAGGAATCAATTGCTATATTAGTTAAAGATAGGGAGCGCAATTTGGAAGTAGCTTTCCTTGTTGACAAGGTTCTAGATAAGATTTCAACTGAGAATCTTGAAGCTTTTCAACTTGATACTGGATTAGCAGAAAAGGTTTTATCATCACTGGTCTCTGGTTTCTTTTCACATCAGGATGACCTTGGAATGATCATTAATCCTAGTAATCTTGTTAACGAATCTTACAGTCTTCTTAAAAATGAATTAAATATCGAGGATATTGAAAAAGATTTTAGTTCAACCCTTCAACTAGATGAAATGGAATTCTTAGAAAAAGTTCAAGCTTCTCGAAAAGAATTGGAATTGTTATTATTCTATCACCAAGAAGGTATTCGTCTAGATTATTTTGTTTTTAGATTAGAAGATATTTTACTGGCAATCGATGTGGATAATGTTAGAGTTGTTTTTCGCTCCTTGGAAATCCAATCTCTTTCAAGCGAATATTATCCTGTTATTGGAACTACATTAATAGAAGGAGAAAAACTCCCAATCCTCGATCTAAAGGAGTTAATCTTGAGTTTAAACGATTCTCGAAAAAAATCTGAGGATATATTCTTCTTTTCTCTTATAATTCAGGATAAAATCTTTTTAATACCTGTTAATACGATAGAAGGAGTGATTACTACTTTTAAAGAAGAACTTATCCCTTGTGAGACGCCAGAAATCTTCTTAGAGGGAAAAGAAGTTTGTCAATACATGTTTAACAATGCTAATCTCCCAACATCGGTTTATATAATTGAAAATGATTTTCTTTCAAAAATTATAGAACAAAAAGGTGTTAATTCAGTTATAATAAAATTAAATGAAAAAATTAAAAATAAAAAGGAATGAATCACAATGGCAACTGTGCAGATAGTAGATGACTCAAAATATCTCAGATTAATGATTCGTAAAATTTTAAAAAAGCATGGACATACGATCGTTGCTGAAGCTGAGAATGGTGTTGAGGCTATCGAACAATATAAGAAATATATGCCAAATGTTGTAACTATGGACGTTGTTATGCCGAAAATGAACGGATTAATGGCAGTTAAAGAAATCATGTCAATGAATCCTGAAGCAAACATCGTAATAGTCACGGCATTGGGACATGAACCACTGGTTCGACAAGCTTTGAAAATAGGCGCAAAAGATTTCGTTATAAAACCATTCAAAGTTGATCAGTTGGTTCAAGCTGTTGAAGGAGCCTTAACCTAGACTTTTTAGAAGTCAAGCATAAAGTACATGCTAACTATCAGTAATGGAAGGTTTAGATTTAATGAGTGATTTTGAATCTGAAGAATTTAAGGAAGTAATGCTTACAGAGTTGACAGAGCGGATAGAAGACTTAAATGCTGGATTACTTGCACTAGAAAAGGATCCAACAAAGAAAGAAACCTACGATGGCATACTTAGGACGCTTCACAGTCTTAAAGGTTTGTTTTCTCTATCTGGGTATCCAAAACTAAGTACACTAACCCACAGTATGGAAAATTTGGTTACAACCACAGATAGTGCAGCGGTAAGTAATGTTATTGCTCTACTATTCAAATACTCAGATGAATTGGATAGACTTGCTAAATCTATTCAAGGTGGAAAATCTCCTGAGCTACTTAGATTCGATGAATTGACACAACAGCTTGCTACTTTTGATGAATTAATGATAAATCTAGGCAACAGACTTCG
>JBHLKC010000091.1:0-11367 GCA_048887065.1 Candidatus Hodarchaeota archaeon | reverse complement strand
TGACATAATTTCACTCAAATCTTGACCTGTATACGAATTATCAAGATGAGTAAAAATAGAGCCATCCTTTGTTACTATAAATAATATTTGTCCCGTTTCAGTGATAGCAGCTTGAATTTCAGCCAAAGAATGTTCTTCCTCTTCGTGTTCGTCTCCGTGTGTGTCTTCTTCCGCCGTGTGAAAGAGGGCTACTTCAGCGAAAACCTGATTCATTGATCCAACATTAAATCCTGCTTTAATCATGCCTATAAAGGTGCCATTTGGTAGAACAACTTCCTGAATAATGTCCATTAGATATTCTCCAGTACTATCATCAAAACCAAACTCTACAAATTGGCCTTCTGTAGAAGATCGTGCTGCTGTCCACCAATCTTCATCTTTCTGTAAAAAGTCACCTGGTACTGCTTGAGTAGATGTAAAGACATATCCTCGATCGTCAGTAATAAATATCTCTGCAAAATTGTCGTGTTCAGCCACATCGTCTAAGAATTCGCTTAATTCTGGATCAATGTCATTTTCAGGATTCCAAGCTATTGCAGTTTTATTATTCTTCATGTTCTCATCGTTATCAAAGTTTGCTCCTTCATAGCTGTCCCATAATACAGCCATATCCTGTTCTGATGCGTTTAAAGCACTTCTGTAAACCCCTGGATTTTCTGCTAAGTGTGTAACAGATTCCACTGCGCCAGATAACGCTTCATCGCTGAGATGCATCAAACCAGCAGTTCTATCCTCTAAGTCATGTTCAGTAGCAGCATAGAGTTCACTTTGTAATGTATTCGCATTTAAAAAAGTAATAACAGCCAAAGGAACTAAAGCAACAATTAATGCCAATGCTGCAATTTTATAGGCTATTTTGCCTACTTTTAGAAATGGTATTTCCAATTTACAACCCTTTCGCTATAATATTCGAATATCAATTAAATATCATATTACTTTGATATGATATTAAAATTTAATCGATATACTAAATATATTATTTTGTTTACAAATATATATACATTTCATTTTATTTTTTTCTTTCTTGTATTTTTAGTGAGGAAACACCTTGGAAAATTCCTGTAAATCACTTTAGTACATGCTAAAAAAATGGCAATATTTTGTATTTGAAAGAATTGCCTTCAAAATGACTTTCAGGTATGAAATAGAGCGTTTGGCTTTTTCATTTAATCTCTCAATTTATTTTACAGAAAAATTTTAAGAAAAACACAAATACTCCCCAACAACAATAAAGGGTGATGCATAATGACAATAAAAAGTGAAGACTTTGTTCAATTCAAATTTCCTAACTCCCCATGTCTTTCACCAGATGGCAAAAAATTGGTTTTTTCAATTAAGAATGTGAATCAAAAGGAAAACCAGTATAAAGCTGCGCTTTATCTCAAAACTGAAGAAATGGATGAAGTTGTACAATATACTTCAGGAACACATGTTGACACTGCTCCTCAATTTTCTCCAAATGGGGAACATCTGGCTTTCCTTTCTTCTCGGTCAGAGAAAAAAGTACAAGTTTTTATAATGCCTACTGCAGGTGGAGAGGCATTTCAAGTCACCAACTTTCCTCAAGGAGTTTTAGGGTTCACTTGGAGTCATAACAGCAAATCAATTCTTGTTTTAGCCCGTGTGAATGAAGAAGAATTAGGAATTATTCAATCTAAAAGCACAAAGCCTCCATCTTTCGTATTAGAACCGATAGAATATCAAGCGTACAAATCAAAAAAAGAACAAAAGAAATTACTTAGGACCGATCCCCGTATTATAACTGAGGGTTATTCTAGAGAAGGGACATCTTACCTAGATGGCCGCTTTGCTCAGCCTTTCCTTATTTCTATTCCAAAATTCGACCTGAGTTATGATCCAGAAGAAATGAAAAATATTGTATATCTAGGGGAATTTGGATTTCATTTTACTATAGGAGCATTTAGTTTGGATGACTCTGAGGTTTTCTTATCAAAATTCAAGTCTGATCCAACAATTTTATTAAAACAAGATATTCTTAAAATAACCATATCTGCTCCCTCCATTAGAACTGTCTTGGGTGAAGCCTTTGGTTGGGTAAACAATTTTCAAATCTCGCCTGATGGTAAATATCTTTCTTTTGAATCGATTAGAGAGGAAACAATTTATGATGATACCCAAATTTTCCTTTTCGATTTAGAAAAAGGGTATTATGGTGAATTTAATTGTATCACCGAAGATTATCATCGTTCAGCAGTACAATCTCGATGGACAGGTAATAATACACTATTATTCTCATCTCCTAGCAATGGTAGAATTAACATCCATAAAATTAACGTGGATGATAAAAAAGTTGAAGTTATCGTTACGGGAGACAGAAATATCAATGCATTTGCAGTATCTAAAAATGCTGCCCGAATTGCTTACGAGGTTTCACATTCATCGTTTCCCAGCGATATATTCTGGTGTAAAGAGGATGGATCAGGAGAAGAGAGAGTAACAGAGGCTAATTCTGTATTTTTGGAAAAAAACAAACCTGCTCAAGTAAAAACCTTTTCATATGAAAGAGAAGGGGTTGTCCTCCAAGGTTGGGTTTTCCTTCCAGCTAATCATAACCCAAATGAAAAATTACCTGTAGTGTTGGAAATTCATGGAGGCCCAGCCGCGATGTGGTGTCCACATGAAAAAACTTTGTTCCATGAGTGGAATACACTCGTTTCTAAAGGGTATGCGGTTGTTTTTTGCAATCCTAGAGGTTCCGATGGATATGGAATTAAGTTTCGATCTGCAGTGTTCAAAAACTGGGGAACAATTGCTGCAAATGACATTCTGAAAGGAATGGATGAGGCTCTTGAAAAGTTCTCCTTCTTGGATGAAAATCGTATTGCTGTGACTGGAGGTAGTTATGGAGGATATATGACTGCATGGCTTGTGACTCACTTGGATCGCTTTAAAGCAGCTGTAGCCCAACGAGGGGTTTATGAGTTTATTTCCTTTGGTTTAACTACAGATATACCCAGCTGGTTTGAAAGACAATATGGAGGTGAGATTATTGATCTTTATGCAGAAAATTGGAAGGATTCTCCAGTTGCCCATATAAAGAATCTAAACACTCCGCTACTGATCATCCATTCAGATAATGATTATCGGGCGCCAATTATAAGTGCAGAGCAACTTTTCTGGTTAGGAAAAAAATATGGAAAGAAAGTTGAGTTTGTACGGTATCCTCGGGATGGACATGAACTCTCTCGAAGTGGTGAACCCCGACACATCATAGATCGAATTAACAAAATAGTTGGGTGGATTGAAAAATACAATAAGTAAGGATCCGTTGTTAGAAATGGCTGTTAGAAATTGGCGAAGATCAAATTCTGGACGATCAGACGTCCATGCCTGTAATGGGATGGTGGCTTCGTCTCAACCTCTTGCATCTTCAGTAGGTATTCAAATACTTCAAGAAGGAGGCAATGCTTGTGATGCAATCGTCGCTATGGCGTCTGTACTAAACGTTGTTGAACCTCAGTCAACAGGAATTGGTGGTGATGCTTTTGTACTTCTTTTTGTTCCAGGTGAATCCAGACCCAAAGCTATCAATGGTTCAGGTTATTCTCCCAAGAATTTAAGCTATGAGTACCTTATTGAGGAGATAAAGTTGTCTCACATGCCTCAAACAGGAGTATTACCAATAACAGTACCTGGAGCCGTTAGTGCTTGGGAGACAATGCACAAAGAATATGGTCGTCTCGCGTGGGAGGATATATTACAGCCTGCTATTGAATATGCTCGGAATGGATTTCCTGTCAGCCCAGTAATTAGTCAAGTGTGGGGAGAGCGTGTTCCTAAGCTTTTAAATCATGAAGGAGCCAAAAATACATATTTGGTCAAAGGAGAACGAGCACCAAGAAGTGGTGAAATATTCAAGCAAGAATCACTAGCTTCAACACTTGAAAGTATCGCTAAAGAAGGAGCTGACGTTTTTTACAAAGGTGAAATTGCACAAAGAATCGCTGAATTTATTCAGAAAGAAGGAGGATTCATTCAAGAATCAGATCTTCGGAACTTCAAAGCAGAGCGGACAAAACCGATATCCTTAGATTTTTTTGACCATATACTTTGGGAACATGGACCAAATGGACAAGGAATAGTTACTTTAATGATACTCTCTATTGCGGAAGAACTTGATATAGGAAAATATACACATAGTTCTCCAGATTATCTTCATAATCTGATCGAAGCCAAAAAATTAGCTTTTACAGATGCTTTTGCGTATATTGCTGATCCCAAGCGGATGACAATCTCAACTTCCCATCTTTTGTCTGAGCAATATGCTCAAACTCGAGCAAGTCAAATTAATCCTAGACAAGCAATACAGGTTTCATTAACCCCTCTGGATTTAGGAACAAACACGGTGTACCTAACTGCAGCTGATAAGGAAGGAAAAGTAATTTCCTTTATCAACTCACTTTATTCTGGATTCGGTTCTGGTATTGTTGATCCACAAACCGGTATTGTTTTTCAAAATCGAGGCGCCGGATTCACTCTAGAAAAAGATCACCCGAACCAATATGAGCCTAAAAAACGACCATTTCACACTATAATACCAGCGATGGTGACTTCACCTAATAATGAGTTAATTTATTCGTTTGGCGTTGTGGGAGCTCATCATCAACCACAGGGGCAAGCCCAAGTATTTCTTGATCTTGTGTTACATGGAATGAGTCCACAAGAAGCTCTTGATTATCCACGATTTCATCATGACCAAATCACGAATACGGTAGCTATTGAAGACCCGTTAGGAATAGGATTAAGAGCTGAACTTCGCAGAAGAGGGCATAATATCGTTGATTGTGTTGGAATAAACTTTGGTGGAGGTCAGATCATTAAAAAATCAAGAAATGGTTGTTATATTGGTGGTTCTGATCCCAGAAAAGATGGCCAAGCTCAAGGATATTAAATTCAGTTCCTAGTCATTGTTAGCTTAGTTAAGGGATATTTTATATTATTAGACATATTAGAGTAATCAATCTTTCTTTAATGTTTAATTGAAAACGTATAGAGTCTGATAGTGATGAATGGTGACATTTTTCAGTCTAAATTGTTACAACAAGCAAGAGATGATATTTATTCTTGGGCCACTAATGATTTAACTTGCCAATTGGCAAAAGAAGTAATGAGCATTGGTCTAGCAAAAATCAAGTTATTCTTTCAAGAGTTAGACCTTGATCCTGACAATCATTCAATTATAATTTTTGGTCCAGATGGTAGCGTTACGAGAAATAAGGCTAGATTTAAGGAAGGAGTAGGTTATGGATGTATTGTAGCAACAAAGGAATATATTTTTCCTAGTCTTCTTCATCCTAATGGTTGTGGCTATGGTTTATACAGAATTGAGAAAAATTTACCATTAAAAGACTTAATTACAAGGCTTAAGGTTCTACAAAAAGAAGGTGTGCCCATTGGAGAGCAAAGGGGAAAGTGGGATGTCTGGAAGTCTAATCATTTTATCGATATCATTAGATTAGATGAAATTTTCACTCCATTTTCGAAGTACGAAACTTGGCTTTCTCCAGGTTATTATGTACTAATTCATTCTTCTCAGCAAATTGAAAAACAAAAACTTAGCTATTGGAATGCAGATGAGTTTACCAAAGTTGATACTCCTTTTGGTCCAATAGAAGGGTTGACAGACGACTCACGACAGAATTATTATGATTTTTTTACAAAAATCGAAAAATATAGTCAAGAAAAGCGGTCATCCATAGCTAGAGAGCTTTTTGGAGAAGATAACGTTACGTGCATTGCCAATCCGACACATCAAGGATACTTTCAAGAGAATAAATTTAATGTCATGAGATTAGGACTTTATAATACCCTTAGTCTAACTGGAGAAAAAAAGTTGCCTTTTTTTCCAATGGGATTTACTGGTTATTCATTTATTTATCTATATGAAGGACAACCAAATATTAAAGAGCGATACTGGACAAATAATCAATTTGAAAGAGCCAAAGAGAAAGATCATATTAATTTTATAACACAGGCAAATTTTTTACCACACGGGGGTGGATATCGCCTATTATATCCTTTCTCTGCTGTAGAATCAGTCATATTTGATAATATAACCTATTTTAAACTTCATGATGCTCCAATGGAGAGCCAAATGCTGATTCAAAATATTGAAGAGCTGGAATATGGATATCGTGGACCAGGTGAAATTCTCCCTTTAGTCGAGCGCTTGGAGCTTGGTAAGAGAGTGGCTAGGTTTACACCAATTCAAGTAATTAAGTTCTAATTTAGAATCTGGCATTTACATTAAATTCTGTTTTTATATTAGAAGAATTCAATTTTGTTAATCTTTATTATGAATTTCCATAGGAAAAAAATCGATATTTCTTTTAGCAGCTTTTAATAATTGAAATGAAGAAGAGTCACCTGCAATGAATGATAAATTCCCCAAAATTAATCTTAAAGAGAAATATTTTGATGACCAAGAAAGACTCTATTTTCCTGGGAGGAAATCATTAATAGAAACGATTGAGAGTCAATTAAATGTGCAGGGGGATGTTTGGATCCATCATGCTTATCGTGTTCCCGAAGATCCCTTTATGATTGAGCGGGTTAATGATATTCAATACCAAGATAATGTAATGATTCCCTCAATACTCCATACATTACTAGATAAAATTGGCGGACAAAAGACTACTAGTTTGTCAGCTATTGCAGGGATGAGGAAACCTGATCTATTATTCCTCCTCGACCCAGCAACAATGAATTTAGCAGTCCTCTATAAAGAGAGATTATGGATTACTGAGATATTGCTTAGAGAAGCCCCCTTTCTTTATCCTACTCCTTATGAACGAACCAATGCTTTAACCAACATTTTACTTGATGTTCCCCAAATTGAAGCTTCACATGAAGATATTTCGGTTGAAATTAATGGTCATCGAACAGAGGAAGGAATCGAACAGGATAATATCTTTGTTCCCCTCGATTCAGACTATCGTCCAGTTCTTGGAGGAAAAGACCCTGCTTCTCGGTTTAAATCATCATTCAAACGACTTTCAGAAGTGGGGGAATTGGTTTTAATGATTTCAGATGCTATTACTTCATCAGCAAAAATGTACTTGGGTACGGTTAACATAAGGTTGGATGAGGATCTCATAGCTTTAGAATATCCTCAAGATGTGAAAGTTGCTGGATTAAAGATATACAAGAGGTATCTAGATGTAATAGAAGTGTCTTCACCTTTTCAACCTCAGAATCCCGACCTTTACCATATAAATTTCCAGATTTATCGGACAGAAATACCTCTTCCTATAAAACGTCTAATTAAAATGTTGCATGTTAGCTGAAAAACCAAATTTCAAATCTTTTGAAGGTGATAGAAGTCATTTTATTAGAAAAGAACTACCTACTCATTATCATGTTGATATTCATTTACCAATTTCTTTGCTTCTTTAATCCAAATTCGTGTTAATTGTAGTTCTTCAAGTTCTTTTTGTTTTTTTGATAACAGAGGTTTTCGTGTGTCGTATTCAGCCCGACTAATTCGTTCAAGTAAAAAATCTCGTTCAAGTTGATCTATTTCCGCCCGAATAATTCCATCCATGGATTGAAAAAATATTACTGCAGCCGAGGAAATGGCATCAATCAGTTCTAAACCAGGATGTGAGATATAATAAACGTAGTGTGGTGTTGGGAATGGTTCAACAGTTCGTTCGCATATATAATTGGCAATTAGGAGTTTTAAATGTTTTTCAACTGCGGGTCTTGAAATCTTCAACTTTTCTGCTAATACTTGCGGGTTTAAAGGATCAACTTGGATTAAATTGAGTATTTTTCGTCGAGTAGGATCTGCTAAGAGTTTCAAGATTTCTTCTAAACGCTGTTCTAGAATATCGGTCACTTGTGATGACCTCATTATTATATTAATTTGGTTTTTTTAATTGGTAGTCCAGTAATATTATAAAAAATATAGCAATCTTAAAAGAACTTTGGCTTTGGAAATTAAAACATTTGATTCTTTCAGAATATTTACTCACCAAGAGCGCACGTTAATATCCTAAGTTGTAGAGTCTTATGATTACTGATATATTCAAGTTATTATACTATTAAAGATTTTTAAACATAAATATGAATTTATTGGGCTTGAAATGAAGAATGCTAAACAGAGGATAATTTTCCTTTTCTTTTATAAATTTCTTCAGATTTAAATAAACTCAGAAGTAACAAAACTTTGTTAAGGTTGAAGTTTTATAAAATTGTATAAACTGGTGAGTTAAACCTTCTAGCTTTTGAGTTTCTGAGTTAAACTCCAGCTTTTAGGAGATTATTTAACTAGGTTAGTAAATGATTCTACTCAGAAATAGGATGTTATTAAAATCCTACCAGAAAAGGATTCAGTGAAAAGAATGTCAAGAAAGGAAATTGATGAATTAAAAACACTGATAAAGGCATTAGACATACGTTTAAAGAATGAAGAGATATCACAGAAAGAGTATAAAGATTTAAAAGCGAAATATGAAGCGAAATTAGAAGAACAGGTATCTATTGTAAGAGAGAATAGTTTTTTAAGAAATGTATCTTATGTTGCTATTTCTGGGTCTGGTAAGGTTACCGATTCTCACATATCTATTTCTGGATCTGGACGGGTCGAAGGATGGAAAGGAGGATCAATTTCCATATCAGGATCAGGGAAAATTACTGATGAGGAGATTAATGTAAGTGGTTCAGCATCATTACCTGCGGATATGCAAACAAATATATTGAAAGCCTCGGGGTCACTTAAGGTTGATGGAAGTTTAACAACTACGACTCTCTTATGTTCAGGCTCTATAAAGATTGCTGGTCCTCTTGTAGTTTATGAAAAAATGGAAATATCAGGTTCAGGAAAAATCGAAGGAGAAATTCAAGCAAAAGATGCTTTAGTTCGATCCAGTGGCGCTCTGAAGGCGAAGGGAAGTATTAATTGTTATAATGCCGAGTTAAATGGTGGTTATGAGATTTTAGGGGATATTGTATGCCAAGACTCCTTTAATTCAGAACTGAATACAAAATGTAGCATTTCAGGAGAATTATTTGCTGGTGGGAATGTTTATATTGAGCAGGAATCGCGTAAAGGCTTTTTAAAAGTAAAAAAGATAACTGCCAAAGGAGATGTTTATCTCGAAGGTGTATCAGCAGAATATGTAAGTGGCAAAACAGTTAAAATTAGTTCTGATTGTAAGATAGATACAATCGAAGAAACAGGCTAGGTTAAAACTGGCAGATCAAGAATATAAACACCACCATTTTACTTCTTTTCCCTCTTTTTGTGATCAGGAAATTCCTCCCATAATTTGGTGTTATACTGGGGGAGGGCATTTATATGAAGAAAATTTCTCTGTAATAAAAGAACTAATTAAGGGCCCTACTCCTGTGTGGTTAATATTTTCTGAAGCAGGTGCTCTTATAGCTAATCGTTACGGCCTTTTTTGGGATTTAGTTCAATCTTGTACCAATAAAGAAAATCTTCGTTTAATATTTGAGAGTGTGAAAGTATTAAAATTCAATATTAAGAATTTACTTGATAAAAACTCATTTTCTTATGATATTATTCCAGAAGATCCTGCATATTCCTCAGCTATTTCATTAGCAAATCGAAATCTAAAATGTATTATTGCAAGTCCTTTGTCCGCAAACACCGCGGCAAAATTGGCACATGGTATTAGTGATAATTTCATTTCAAATTTGTTGGCTGCAGGATCAAAAGCAGGGAAAAGAATTGTAATAGTACCAACTGATGCTGTTTCTGGTTCAATACAATCTAAACTCCCTGTTCGTCAGAAATTATCCAGTAATACGATTCAGGTTGACCCTAGGGTCTGTAGATTTCAAGCCCTTAAGAAATCTCATACCGAGGAGGTAATATTCCTACCCCAGTTCTGTGTTGGGTGTGAAATGTGTGTGAAAAAATATCCACAATTTTTCTCTGGACGAGAATCTATTGAAATCAGAATCAGAAAAATTGATTATCATAATGTAGAAATACTAAGAAATGAATTTGATGTCCTTCAAAAGCCTTCTGAAATTCTTGGTTTCATAGAGAAGTACTAATGCTAGAGCTTTGCTTGATACTTTATTATATACTCTTTGATTATTTTTCCTAATGTTTGAAAAGCCTCTTCTACATTAAGACCAGATTTCGCAGATGTGTTAAGATATGCTATTTCGTAAGGAATGTCCGTTATTTCTGTTTGTGATTTTTGAATAAATCGACTGAGTTCACCATCATCAACAGAATTCGGTAGATCGCTTTTATTTCCTAAGATTATGTAAGGGATTTCTCGACCAACATTTGTAAAAAGTTCATTTTTCCAATTTTCGAGATTATATAGAGATTCTGGCCGTGTTCGATCAAAAACTAAAATAGCTCCATGTGATCCTTTGTAATAAAGAGCTCTAACGGCTGAGAAACGCTGTTGTCCTGCTAAATCCCATATTTGGAATTTGATTTGCTCACCATTCACAATAATATCTTGAACTGCGAAATCGGCTCCTATTGTCAAAATGTAACCACTTTGAAATCCTTTCCCAAGAAATCGTTCACGTAGTGAGGTTTTTCCAACCCCTCCATCACCTAGTAGGCATATTTTGTATAATGGCATTCTTGAGCCTCCATTGACGATAGATGAGATTATTCGATAGACATTAAGATACTTTACTTTGTATTTCGACGGCTTAGATCACAATGTAAGTGATTCGAATTCTTACCCTCAAGTAGGATAAATTGAAGTCATTAAATAAAGATTTGTAATTCAATGAACATGGAATCAATTTATGTATGAATTGATACAGAAGAGTATTTTCTATGTATTCTTAAAAACTAATTCTTTTCTAGATGAGTTTATAAGATTAGAAAAACGAATTATTCTGATTTGATATCATCTCAATTTTTCCATTGTCAAAAGCACTTAGGGTGTGTTACATGGCTGAAGATGTGTGGTTTCTAGCTACAAAGGACGAGATTCGGGAAGGAAAGACAACTGATATTTATTTTCTTCGTACACAAACCATTTTACAAAATGAATCATTAGATAAAGAAGTCTATGCAGAATTAACTGCCTCTACTATTGAGGGTTCTGATTGGGGAGTTGTTGCAGGTGTTGAGGACGTTATAGAACTTCTGATTGACAAACCTATTGATGTTTATGCATTACAAGAAGGTACATTTTTCCCACAATACGATATAAATGGAGTAAAGATACCAGTTTTGGGGATAGTTGGGAAATATCTCGATTTTGGTAAATTTGAAACCCCAATTCTTGGTTTCCTATCCTCAAAAAGTGGAATGACCACAAAATCTGTTAGGATCCGTCAAGCAGCAGGTAATAAAATGGTTTTGAGCTTTGGTGCACGTCGAGCTCATCCTGC
>JBHLKC010000090.1:0-11402 GCA_048887065.1 Candidatus Hodarchaeota archaeon | reverse complement strand
TACTCATTGCTACTAATGGTGGATCAACACTAACAGGAATAATCCAAGCCACTGTCATCACATTAATCTCTCCATTTGTACCATTGGAAGTTATTAATGAAGAATTATATGGATGTAGAAGATAAAAAGACCGATCAAAAGGGACTTTTATTTTATTTTTTTGTGATTTACTCATAATTATCCTCCTTTTCCTTTATTAAGGATTGATACTTATTTTAAGCATAAGAGCTGAACTTATATATTCGCTATGCTATTACGCAAAAGTTTGGTGTAATTATTCTAAAGCTAGAGTTAAATCTTTAATCATTTCAAAAATCGTTATTCCATGATAATTCCTTGTTTTTCCTGATAATTTATATCCAACTTTTTTGTATAGGCTCACTGCTTTACTCAAGGGTTCAAAACATTCCAATGATATAATTTTAGAATGCTCATTCAAAGCAATTTTATCGATTTCTTCAAGAATCTGGCCTCCGATCCCCCTATTATGAAATTCACGTTTTACAGCCATGCTAAGGATATATAATCTCCTATCCTTTTGAATTTCGATTGAAGCTGTACCAACAATTTTATTTCGATAAGATGCAACAAGAACATCAGTTTTTTGAGCTTTAATACGTTCTTTAATGGTTACTGGAGGAACAACAGTTTCATTGTATGCTTTACGGGTATAATATTGATAATAGGGTATGAAAGAATTAGAAAGAAGATCATGAATTTCCTGAACATCATTTAAGGTTGCTTTTCTAATCTTTATGCTAATCAAAGTAGTTTTTCTCTCTCTATTCCAATCTCAATTAGATCGGCATTGAACCACCGTCTAAGATACTTAATCTTGGATTTGGACTATTCCAAGGATAATTTGACCTTAACTCCTTGGAAAGAATCTTCCCAAGGAGCTTGATCCCCTGTATTATCAAATCTGGAGATAAGAGTGAATAACAAATTCTCATAGAGTTTGTTGGTTTTTCACAGGGTATAAATTCTGAATCTTCAGTAATAGAGTAACCACTTTGAGGATAAAATGCGATACCTGGAACATAGGATACTCCGTTGTCAATTGCCTTACGGATAAAACTGAGTGAATCGAATTTCTGGTTAGAGGTTTCATACCAAACAAAAAATCCACCAGTAGGCTTTGTGAACGATCCATTTGGCATAAACTCCTGTATCGCATGAATCATTGTTTTGCATCGTTCTTTATAACCTTGGCGGATCAAAGGTAGTTGAAGATCGATATAATGATCATAGTACTTTGCAAGGATTGCCTGAACGAATTCTGATGAGCATAAGTCATAATATCCCTTTGCTTTGATAACAGCTTTTCTTAATTCCTCTGGCAAAACACTGTATCCCATACGAAAAGAGGCAGCTTCTTTTGTAGAAGTTGACAAATATGCAATTCGTTGATTATCAGTGTCATACCTCTTCATTGGTTGAATAGAATGATTTCCATTTCCAAACTGAATCTCTTTGTAGGCAGCATCCTCAACAATGAGAAGATCATTGTACTCAAAAACGGTATCAATAATCATCTCTTTTCTCTTGGATGAGAGAGTTGTTCCTTTAGGATTATCAGAATATGGAATAGTATATAGAATCTTAGGTGTCTTTCCAAGATTCTTCTTGCATAATTTTATAGCATCATCAATGAAATCAGGGATCAATCCCCCATTATCAGAGGGAAGAGTGACAATAGTTGCTCCGAGTTTCTCAGCTGGTAACAAAAATCCTAAATAAGTTGGTCGAGTAGTGAGAATAATATCCCTAGGCCTAATAAGGGCATCATTTACGGCATAAAGAATCTGCTGAGACCCTGTAGTAATAACAATGTCTTCAGGAGTACAAAAGACATTATCACGTTTCTGTAATCGATTGGCTAATATCTTACGAAGTTCTATGTTCCCAGTTGTAACTCCATAATTATAGTTATCAAGGACTTTACTAGTTTTTTGCTTTAAGAGGGTTTTTTCCTCTTCAATAATTTCCTCAACAATTTTATGGAAAGTCTCAACTGGTAGAATGCCTGGTTTCCCACCACCAAAATAATATTTTGGTGAGAAACGCAATAATCGTCGAATTTCACTTTCTGGAAGTTTAGTAACCCAATCAGCATATTGGAGAGAGAGAGGAGTCTTGGGAGGGTTAGGTGCACTATTTTTTGGATAGGTCATTTTTCTTCAGGAACAACGGAGAAAAATCATCCTAATATAGAAACCGATAGACATAATGTGATAAAAAGTACATTTTAATGCACAATCGAAAATTCTTTTATATTGATGATGGACAAATGATCTTGAACTTACTTAAACATTGAGAAAATATATACAATCATCAAGTTAGAGGTTATAACTCTTGATAGAATTCGAAAGTGTTAATTTAGTTGATCGCAGAATTATCGCACTAATGAAAAAGAATTCTCGAATTACAAGACGAGAGCTTGCTAAAGAGCTAAAAATTTCTCCACAAACTGTTCAAAATCGAATTGCTGCTCTAGAAAAGAAAAAAATAATATTAGGTTATACTTTAATCACTAATGAGAAGAAACTCGGCAAACAAGTAACAGCTTACATCCTTGTTGCGCTAGACCGTGCTAGACAAACTTGGTCTCTTACAGAACAGCATTTATTATTACGTCAAGAAGAACTTGAGATCACTGAAATGCATCACATCACTGGTGATTCTGATGCGATCATTAAGATCAAGACCCGTAGTCTTGACTCTTTGGAACATATTATTCTTAAGATTGTTAATATGCCTGGGGTAGCACGTTCTCGTACATTGATTTGTCTTAGTTCGTATGAGCATGGTTATGAAATGACACCTATCGAACCAGAATTAGTTCAGACTGACCTTCTTTGGAATTTCACCTGATTAATTTAATCTGAACAGGCACTAACCTTATTTTTACAATTTCATTTTTTTAGCTTAGCAATTCGATTTGTTATTTCTTTGCTGATAGCTCTCTAGAATCTTATTTAGGGGTTATTAAAAAGAGTAGATTTTTTCAATAGAAATTTAGTAAAGATTATGAATTAATTAAAAAGAAGACCTCTTTTACTAATAAAAGGCATTTTAGATAGGATATGTATTTTGTCAATTCACTATGAAAATTTAAGCTGAGGACTGATTCCTAATGGTAACTACTGAGGATTTAAAAGGACGAGACTTTCTTACTATGATTGATTTCACGCGAGAAGAAATAGAAACGATGTTGAGCGTAGGAATTGATTTGAAAAAACGTTTTGTTATGCACGAAGATCATAGACATATTCTACCTGGCAGGACATTATTTATGATTTTTTATAATGATAGTTTACGAACCCGAAATTCTTTCGAGGCAGGGATGACTCAGCTAGGCGGACATGCACATTTTCTTCAACCTGGAGCGATCTATACACCAGCTCTTCCTGGAGATGAAATCGCCTACACCACCGAACGAGTGTCAGATGTTGCACGAGTCCTTTCTCGTATGGGTGATGCTATAGCTATTCGTATCTATGGGGATAAATGCGGTTGGATATATGGTAAAGGTCAAAAAATACAGGAAAATTTTGCTTACTGGAGTAAAAAGCCAATAATTAACATGGAGTCCGATATATATCATCCCTGTCAAGGAATGGCGGATATTTTGACTATCTATGAGAAATGTGGTCATGATTTCAATAAACTGCAGGGAAAGAAGTTTGTTATGAGTTGGGCTTATTCTGCGGGTCAAAAACCAATGGCGGTACCCCAAACAGGAGTACTGGCGCCTTCAATGTTTGGAATGGATGTAACATTAGCTTGTCCTCCTGAATTTGATCTCCATCCAGACATCATCAAAAAGGTTGAGGAACATTGTGATATTCATGGAGGATCATTCACGATTGAACGTGATATGAAAACCGCGTTTCAGGATGCAGACTTTGTGTATCCCAAAAGCTGGGGGATTTTAGAAGCACATGGTATCGATGGTGGCCGAGTAGCTAAACCTGAAATCATGCCAGATATTATGAACCAATACAAAGAATGGAAAACAACGGTTGAATTAATGGACGTTACAAAGAATAGCCGAGGATACTACATGCATTGCTTACCTCAAGACCGAGGAATGGAAGTGGATGACGAAGTCGCAGATGGTGATAGATCCATCATTTTTGATCAAGCTGAAAACAGATTACATGCTCAGAAAGGAATTATGGCTTGTATTATGCATTAACTGTGATGAATTTTATATTTGTAATTCGGCGATTAACCATGTTAAAACCAATAGTGGTAATTGCTCTTGGCGGTAATGCCATGATTAAGGGAAAACAGAAAGGTACCATCGAAGAGCAAGTTGAGAATGTTACAGAAACGGCAAAACAAATAATGAAAATAATGCCAGGGTACCGCGTTGTCATTACGCACGGAAATGGGCCTCAAGTAGGGGCTATTATGCTTCAACAGGAAGCTGGAAGCCACTCACCCTACAATCGTCCAATCTTACCAATGGATGTTTGTGGGGCGATGAGCCAAGGTCAAATTGGTTATCTCATTCAAAATATTTTGGGGAACCTGCTAGTTACGGAGGGTCCACCAAGTCGTTTGGATCCTACTAAAAGAATTAAGGTTGTTACCCTTATTACACAAGTTGTTGTATCAGAGGATGATCCTGCATTCCAAAATCCAACTAAACCTGTTGGACCTTTTTATACTAAAGATCAAGCTAATAAAATACAAGCTGATCATCCTGACTATGTAATAATTGAGGATGCAGGTCGCGGATATCGTCGTGTTGTCCCCTCTCCAGATCCAATTGAAATTTACGAAAAAGACCAAGTTAATGCATTATTAGAAGCTGGATTCATCTTAATTACATCTGGAGGAGGAGGGATTCCTGTGATCAAGAAATATGATGGTTCAGTTCATGGTGTAGAAGCGGTTATTGATAAAGATTTAGCTGGAGAACGTCTTGCTGCTGATACAAACGCTGAGGTTCTTGCTATGCTAACAGATACCGATAAAGTTTACTTAAATTTTGATACTCCAGAAGCTGAAGGAATTTATAGAATGAATTTAGCTGAATTGGAGAGAAATGTCAAGGAGGGTAATTTTGGGAAAAAATTAAAGGGTAGTATGGGACCAAAATTAAAAGCTGCTATAAGGTTTCTAAAAGACGGAGGAAAAAGAGTTATTATTACACAACCAGAATTGGCAGCAGATGCTTTGGAGGGAAAAGCTGGTACTACTTTTATACCTTAGAATCCGAGTTGAAAAAAAATGAGTTCTTCAGATTTATTCGGAAAGGATTTGATCTGCACACAAGATTGGGAGAAAAATGAACTTGATATAGTTTTAGAATTAGCATTTAAAATGAAAAATGAGCGTTTCTCACCAAAATATACCAATCTATTGAATTATAAAACATTCCTTATGTTCTTCTATAATCCAAGTGTACGGACAAGACAGAGTTTTGAGGTTGCTGCTACAGAACTGGGAGGTCATGCGCAATTTCTAGAACCAAAATCAATGCGTCTTAAGACAGAAAAGACCGCTGGGGAAACTATTGAAGATGCTGCTCAAGTGATGTCACGATATGGCCATGGTTTAGGAATACGAATCCTTGAAGATAAGATAGGTTCTTATGGTGAGGGAGACAATTTACTACGTGAATATGCTAAATGGTCGTCAATCCCCGTGATCTCGATGGCCCATGACAAATATCATCCGTGTCAAGGTCTTGCTGATATCATGGGATGGACAGAGTGGTTATGCAAAGGGTCAGAAGTAGATTGGAACGCTCTTAAAGGGAAAAAATTATTGGTTACATGGGGACATGGTGCCCTTGCACGATCTTGGTGTTCTGTTCAAGAAGCTATGCTTATTGGGTCTCGATATGGAATGGATGTTACTGTAGCGAACCCTGAAGGCTTTGATCTTGATCCCCAAGTATACAAATGGACCGAGCAGAATTGTAACAAAAATGAGGCATCTTTTGAAACAACTAATCATCTTACCAAAGGATATGAGGGTGCACATGTTATTTATTCTCGTCATTGGATGAGTCCTGAGGCATATAAGGATGGCGAATTTCAAAAGCAAATAGAAGTCCAAAAAGCTCTGAAGTATGCTGATTGGATCTGCGATTCCAAAAAAATGGCTTTAACAGATAACGCTATCTTTACCCATCCGATGCCAATAGACAGAGAATTCGAAGTAACTTCCGAAGTCGCCTCTGGACCAAGATCATGTATTTATGATGTTGCAGAAAACCGTCTACATGTTCAAAAAGCAATTATGGCTCTGACAATGGCAAGAATGTGAGTTTCACTTCCTCCTCTTTTCTTCTCCATCTTGTTTTCCTAAGTTCAATTATTAGGAATATATTTTAACCATCCACCATTTTGAAAATAAGTACTTAATGACGATAATTCTTCTTGATTATTAGACAAATAGAGTAAATGACCCCCACATTTCGATTTGCAATCAGAGGAACCAAATTTCTCTATAATTTTAGCTTTAGAGAAATTTTATTTGAATTGATGCAATCTTTCGCATTCAAATCCATTATTCTGAACAACACTATATGCCTGAATTTTTTCTACATTTCTACTTGAAGTTAAAAGGTCAATATGCCAGAAAATTTTCTTTATGGATTTAAAATGATGAGATAATCTATAGTTTAATGATGTTGATGTTTTACCTAAAGCAGATCCAAAGTAAAGGTAAAAACCTGGTTTTAAATCCCAGATAAATTTATTTTTTCTAATTTGAAAAGCATCTATTATTCTCAGAACTAAAACATAGACTCCTTGACTGATTCTAAGTTGAGATCTGGTTGACATATTTAAACAACTCTAAAATGAAAGATTTCCTAAAACAGAATAAAATCCTTTAGAGATGTAATATGAGAATTAATTTGCAATTAAGATCTTAAATGTAGTTTTTCCCGAGACATCTAAATCTATTTTCCAACCATGAGCTTCAATTAATTTTTTCACGATATACAATCCTAATCCTTTTCCATTCTCCTTAGTTGAAAATCCCCGCACAAAAATTTTTTTATGGATTTCTTCTGGAATTTGTTTTCCATCATTTGTTATAGTTAGTATTTTGCCTGTAAAATCTTCTCCATTGGACTTAATTATCTCGACTTCAATTTCAGTCGGATCTCCATGAATCACTGCATTTCTAAAAAGATTTTGAAAAATCTGGGACATTTTTCCTGGATCGCAGGTAATAGAATGTAAATTTTTCTTAATTATTTTGATTCTTTGAGGAATAGTTAATTCTGCAATTGTATCTACTAGGACATTAAGATCAACAATTTCTTTTTTGTCAATTACAAGCCCTGCTTCTGCTAATTCCAAGCTTCGATTTAGAATTAGTTCCATCCGTTTAGCATGTTTGATAACCTTGTTCAAATGGGATTTATCATCAAGTTGTTGTGCTAAAGTTGCATAACCTAGAATAGATGTAATACTGTTACGCAAATCATGACTAATGATATGAGCGAATTCACTCAATTCCTCTTTTTGACGTTTAAGTAGTTCTTCTGTATTTTTCAAATCAGTAATGTCAGCGTACATTAAAATTGCGCCAGTTAAAGCCCCATTAGGAGCATATCGTGGGGAACCATAAGCTCTTAATACTCTCTCTTGACTCTTAGTGTCAATTGGGAATTCTACACCGACAAGTGGGTTTCCTTCTAGTAAACCATGAATGTCGTTCATTAAAGCGGAATCTTGACTTATAAATGGAAATTCAAAAATATTTTTTCCTTCGACTAATGTTACTTCTTCATTTAACCATCCCAACAATTGTGTTGAAGTTGGATTAGCAAATGTGATTGTTCCATCTAGATTTAAGTTGATTATACCAAGAGGGGAATATTCAGCTACTAATTCATAGTCATACTCTTCCCGTTCTTTCAGAATTTTCTCCATTTCATCTAGCCTAGATCTGTCTAAATACATGAAAACTGCCCCTATAATGGAATTAAATGGACCAAACCTAGGAGTACCAAATGCTAAGAGACTATTTTTGTCTCCTTTTATTGGATTGGGAATTTCCAATCCAACTAATGGTTCTCCCCCTTCTAATAATTTTTTGACTCCCTTCAGCAGCTTGGGATGCTTCCTAACATTTGGCAAATCCAGAAAAGATTTACCTACTAGGTTGGTTACCTGTTCTTCTAAAAAGCCCATCTGGCGTGTTGAAGATGGATTAGTATACTTGATTTCTCCATCAGTTCCAAGGTAAACGATCCCAAGAGGGGAATATTCAGCCATTAAACCAAGGTTTACATCAGCGTATTCTTGTAATTCTTGAACTGCTTCTTCTAATTCGGTAACATCTTTTGTGATTAATAGAACAGATTGATTATCAAGTTTAATAAAATCACTAATAAACTGAGTTTTATGTGAGTAACCTCTAGATTCCTCAAGAAACAGATTAGAATTTTTTTCTAAGACTCTATTCCAGATTAATTTATCTTGAACTTTCTCTCCTGTTTTCATTACTTTCTTAACATTCAAAGCTAATCTAGGAATAAGATTCTCGCAAGAATCAATATCTTTTCCTATATAATAGTGGAATTCTTTCCCAAATACATCTAATGCCCTTGGATTAGCTTGGGAGAGTATGACTGAATCTTCTGATCTTTTTTCAAAAAGTAAAGCAGGGTCTGGAAGTATATCAAAGATTCCATCCATGATTGGTTCCTTCTTTCCTTTTGACACTGATCATCCCGAAATTTCTACATTATTAGCAAATGAACAATTTAGTATTGGGAAAGCTGATAAATTGGCAATAACAGTCGCTATTCTGATAATGATTGATGTTTTCTTTCTGAGTAAACTGATCTATTTTATTCTAAGCTCTTCTAAAATATAAAGATAGGTAAATACAAAGACTATCAAATGTAGCATTCATAGTTGTCAGAATTTCTTTAGCAAAAAATTGAGGTGGTACAGTTACAGACTATTCGTGGATGGCACATTCATCATAAAGAACGACTCTTGTATCGAACCACTTCTGGTTCTCCATTTATCATTTTAAAATTCTTCCATTATCCAAATTATAACCAAGATGTTCAAATAAGGAAATTTCCAGATCGTTGCAAAGTGAAAACGAAAGAATATAACTCTTTCTTTCTTTTCAATCAAAAATTACGAAGAAAAGGTATTATTTCTTTAGAAAGAACTATTGATGTGATACCTACTATTTCATTTGATAATCTATCCGACAATTGGGGTAAAATATCTAGTTATTCTACTGCGATTCAACAAAAGTATCAAGAAAGTTCAAAATTTTGGCCTTTACAATCATCTAAGTTCCAAGATATTGCACAACAAGATTGGTTTAAAACGAATGATCTTTCTAATTGGATGCAGTTAGCTCATCGTTTCATTTCAATGAGGATTAATCATAAACAAAATCAGTCAGAAAGATTAGGCGCGTATCAGGTACTTCAAACAGGCATAGGTGATTGTGACGAATTTACTGATCTATTTATAACACTGGCACGAATACGAGGAATACCTTGTCGTCGTTTGACAGGCTATTATATTTTCCTAAAGAATATTAAAGCTGAACCTCACGCGTGGAGTGAAATCCTATCTCCGAATGGAAGGTGGATTACAGTTGATCTGGCATTAAATAACCTGGGAAATCATACAGTCAACTATGTTACATTGAAAATTGAGGAATTCAACCCCGCCCTTCCTGATTTTCATATTCAAACAAAACACGTAAGTAAAGTCCACTATCAATGGGATCAACCAACGCCTATTGTTACACCAATTTATTGATAGAAATTGAGTGAACTACTCCCAATTCCTTTATTATTACTTTGGTTGATACTCCTTTGTTGGCCGTTTCAGAAATCTTCCTTCATTTGGGGGCCCTACAAACTCACCATTTTCAAAAAGAATTTGTCCACGTAATAATGTTATTATAGGCCACCCCTTTACCTTTAACCCTGTAAATGGATTCCAATCAATTGAATGATGAAGCATCTCTGGGGAAATCGTTTTTTCTAAGTTTGGATCAAAAATTACTAAGTCTGCATCAGTACCAATCATCAAGCTCCCTTTTTGGGGATAAAGGCCAAAATTCTTCGCAGGTCGAGTAGACATTAACTTTATCAGCAGAGGATAAGGGAATTTTTGTTTATTGATCAACCAATCGTGCATTAGAGGTAATGAGGTCTCAATGCCAGGAATACCATTTGCAACCTCATGAAAAGGCAATTTTCCATTCCCTTTAGTTACACGAGAGAATTCACAGTGGTCGGTGACAATTTGATCAAGAGTTCCATCTTTTATACCTATCATCAAGCCCTGTTGATCTTTTGCATGTCGTAATGGAGGTGACATAAGATTTAAGTAACCTTCATGTCCTTCATATGCTCTTTCATTAAATATTAAGTAATGAGGACATGTTTCTCCAGTTACATTAAGGCCTTTTTGCTTTGCCCAAGAAAGAAGATCAGATCCTTCTCTTGTGGTAATATGAGCCAGATGGATTTTAACTCCAGTTTTTTTTGCTAAAAGTAATACTCTCTTAATCGCCTCCTCCTCAACGATATGAGGTCGTGAATGAGCATGATAGATAGGGTCAGTCTTACCCTCATTTATGAGTTCGTTTCGATAATGCAAAATCATTGCGTCGTTTTCACAGTGACCCAAAACCATCCCTCTACATTTTTTCACTTCTTGAAATAGATACAAGAGTTCAGCATCATTTAGGTTAAGATTTCGCCAGCTATAACAAGTAAAAAACTTGAAACTTGTTACTCCTTCTTTTATTAATATGGGAATTTCATCAAGAAACTCTAAATCAGTTTTTGAGACATGTAACCCATAATCAATTACCACCTGTGGATCCGCATTCTTTTTTCGGTCATGAAAACTTTGTAGAGGGGATTTTCCTCTTGTCTGATCTGCAAAATCAATTATGGTCGTAACACCTCCACAAGCAGCAGCTTGTGTTCCAGTAGCAAAAGTGTCAGTTGAGATAATTTTTCCTAAATCCAGTAATTGGAAATGGACATGAGAATCCACAATACCTGGAAAAATCAATTTCTTGCTAGCATCGATAATTTTCTCTGCTTCGAAGTTCTTATTTCCATGAAATATGGCATTAATTTTCCCATCCTTAACAGCTATGTTTGCTTGATAACATCCATTGCTGTCTACAAGATTTCCATTATTTATTATAAGATCCAATTCGATTCACAACCATTTTCAGAAAAAAATTGATTTTTGATACATTTTTGAAGAGCAGGACAATTGAAGGATACTTTCAAAAGATTATTTCTATTATTGATTAATGTCTTTTAACTATTCAATTCATCTTTTTATGATCTTCTTAGATTTTGTCGATTATTCATTTCCAGTATTCATCTTGAATATGTTACGGTTGGTGTATATGTG
>JBHLKC010000089.1:0-11406 GCA_048887065.1 Candidatus Hodarchaeota archaeon | reverse complement strand
GTTTCAAGACCCATTTCTCGTACTTGAATTCTTGTACTGTCCCCAGATGCCACACCTGCAGATAATATAGAAATTATACTAAAGCGATCAGAAATCATACAAGCTAAATGGTAAGAGCTTTCAGCTGGGCCAATGACAGGGATACTAAGCAGTTCTCTGGCTGGTTTTAAGCCTGGGTCACCAGCGCAGCCAATTATTATAGCCTGATATTTTTCATTGCCAATTTCTCGCATTTTCTCTAGCATAGGCCCAATTGCCATATATTCCTCGATAGCTGATTCAATAGATAAAGGCCCCACACCTACTTCTAAAACCGTGACATCCGTATCAGGTCTGGAGATTGAATTAGCAATCGACTCACGATTTTGTATTTCATTTTCTGACATACCTGCACCTGGCGAAAGATATAGTAGTTCCATTAAGATAACCTCATATTTTTCAAAAAATACTAATTTTCAGCGTATAGGAGAACACAAAAAGTAAATGATTGACATACTTTCTTAAAACAGCAATATATTGACAAACTATATTATAAATTCTGTTATCTCAAGATATCAATAAAGCATCTTATTCCCTTAAACAGCTAAAAATCAATTTTTGGATAACCCAAAGAGGCATTTGATCAATTTTAAAGATATAAAAAAAAGAAGAAAGGGAAAGAATTATTTCTTTCGTTTTCGTCGAGAGAAGGCATAAACCAATGCAAGCATGCTTACGATAACGATAGGAGCTTCGAAACCAGGTGCTTCACGTTTGTAATAACCAGGAACCTCACGGATTCCATCATCGTTTGTATCTTTGTATCCCGCTTCTTCGAGGGTCTCTTTTGCCTTGGCAACATTGATCTCATATTTTTCGACGTTAGGATTGTAGTACCCAGGGTAAAAAGCCTGTGGAATGACTGTATAGGTGGGGACAGCATATTCTTCCATTGCATACTCTCCAATGGCCTCTATATCCATTCCATAAGCCATAGCTCGACGGACTGCAATATCATCAAATGGTTTGATCTGTTGGTTCCAAACGAAGTAGTAATCCCATTGTCCAGTAGTTTTCACTACTTTTAGTTCATCAAGTGTTCCATTTGTCACACTTTCAAGGATTGATAAACTGGCTTCATATCGTTCAGAGTCATAGAGATTACTTTGCATACCCAACGCCCGAGAGCTCTCTTCTTCGACCACAATTACGGTTAGATTCTCAATCTTGGGGTAAGAACCTACAGGTAGATCACTGGTACCGTGTTTTGGCATGTTAGCACCACCAGTAAACCAGTAATTAGGATTCTTTTCGAGAATATATTTCTCTTCCCTAATACCTGAAACATATCTAAATGGTCCTGTACCAACTCGGAGAGTTGTGTTTGTATCATCGTTTTCCCATTTGACATCCTTTGGGTCTTCACCTTCCCAAATATGCTTGGGTATCTGATACACTACTCCAATTTCATCGACAGCCCAGGCAAAAGGTGATGTTAATTTAATGCTAACCACTTGACCATCGATTGTAATACTATCGATTCTTTCAACATTGGCGTAATAACCACCCTCAGTATAGTCTTTATAGTATTCAAGACCGAATTTGACATCTGCAGGTGTAAAATCGACCCCATCATGCCATTTAACGCCCTGTCTTATGGTAAAATTCACTGTCTTTCCATCAGCCGATTGAGCCCAACTTTCAGCCAACCAAGGAATTTTTTCAAGATCCTCATCATAAGCTATTAATGTATCATACATATTTTGAGCGAACCAAGAAGATCGGCCATCCGTTGCCTCAATAGGGTTAAAGTAGTCGATATCAGACAGATAAGCCATGACGAAATTATTATCACCATCATTGGTCATAGTTATCGGAGTAAACTTGTTCATGTCAGTGAAAATACCCCCAGGTATTTGAGCGTAATTTTTCCACTCTGAACGAATTACATGACTGTCCATTGATAAAAATAGCGGGTAATATGGTAGAGTTTCAGCCATATATTTTTGAACATCATTCAGTACGGATTTTAACTCTGTTGGATTTATCGTTGTCATTGATTTTTCCAAAGCCTCATCTAACGTAGCATTGACCATTCCCGTGTTACAACTCCCGATGGGATAATCTTGACTGGAGTGGGCGCGGTAATAGGGGTGAGTTGGAACTGCTGTAAAACCCCAGCTCATTTCGTACGTTTCAAAAACACGGCATTTATTTACAACGGAGCCACCTGGACCATCAAGTCGGCCCCCTTCGTCGATTGGGTCATAAAATAGCGCGTCGTCTAATTCCACAACTTCCATCTCTATCCCAATCTCTTTCATGGCTTCAGCTATTGCATACCCCGCGTCGACCGAAATCCAGTCCCAATCAAGAACCCAACATTTGAATTTCAACTCTTCTAATGGTTCACATTCACCTTCAGCTTGAAAGCTAGCGAATACTGGAGCAATTGGTCCCAAACTACTCAGGACAAGCAAAATAAAGCCAGTTAGGAAAATAAGTTTTCCTTTTTTCATTTTTTTCACCTAAATCAAGTTAAAGTCGTTATCAATACCAGATTGGTAGGTTGAAGGGATATTAATAGAAAAAAAAAATATAAATTAAGCCATTTGTATAATGAGCTCTGATACCAATCGATCTGGCATAGATAACTTGCTTTAGCCTGACTTGATAATAAGGGTAAAATTCCTTATTAATCTTTGTATCACTGTATTATAATTCAAAACTTCCAAAATAGTATGGAAAATGAATTTAAAACCCGAGAATTAGTCAAATATACTTTTTCCATATCTCTCTTCAAGTAATTTTGTTATTTTTTCTCGTTTTACATGTTTATTCCAAGAATATTTTATTATGAATAAAGCAAAAGCGATAAAAACTATAAAAAAGATAGGCCACGCAATTAAAACTAAGCTATTGTAATATTTATATGGATTAAACCAATCAAATGTCTTGATTTTAATACTATACTCTCTTTCATCATAAAATGAAGAGTCAACATAAAAATACAGTCTTGAATCAGAAGCCGTTATGATTTTGTTAGTAACTGTAAAATCAACCAAAATATATTCTCCTGCTTTTATTTCATCAAGAGAATTATGAGATAGGGAACTGATTTCAACTATATCCTGATTTGTTTCAATTCTAAATGAAAGATTTTTCAAATCTGATCCACCAGAATTGGAGATATTATACGTTAGTTTCCTAGCTTCATTCGGAGATAAATCTATTCTAGGGACTACAAATCCTTTGAGCTCAATTGGACCATTTACTTTTAATAAAGGATACAAAATGGTTATTCCATAGGCTGCGTAAGATAAAGGATCTTCACTATCAGGAGTCTCAATAAATTGTTGTACTCCATTTTTATAGAGATATAATCTCATAAGTATGTATGGGTTTGTTAAAAACGTTTGAGAGGCAGTAATAGAAAAATTTACCACTTTTACCTGTTCAGAAACGAAATTACCAAGATCTATTTCATCACTTTGGCCTGCAGCAAAATGAAGACCTGGATCCAATTCCAATTTAATTGAAATACTATTATGACCCTTATTTGAGATTTCTTTGATCTCGATATCGATTTGTAATGTTTCTTGATAATCCATATACTCTGGTATATTTGTAATTAATAGAAAATCAGCACTACTTTGACTAACTTGTAGAGTCTTTTTATTATAGCAGCAAGCATTAATCTGATTATCCTGTTTATTTTGTATATTTCCTATAGCATTTACTGATACATTTACTGATATAACTATTAGTAAGAATATAACAGGAATTTGCTTCTTTCTATTCAATCTTTCTGTCCCTCATTCAAACCAACAGGCTGATAAACGCCCTTGTTTCATCATTAATTCAGGTTCCTTTTCTTTACATTTTTCAAACACTTTTGGGCAGCGTGGGGAAAATCTGCACCCTTTCGGAAGTCGAATTGCCGTAGGAATTTCTCCTTCAATTTCTATCCTTTCTCTTCTTACCTCGGGATCTGGAACAGGTATATTGGAGATTAAAGCTTCCGTGTACGGATGATGAGGTGATTTGATTACCAATTCCACATTCCCACTTTCCATAATTTTACCAAGATATAATATGATTATTCTATCCCCCAAGTATCGTGCTTGAGCTAGATCATGAGTTATGAACAATATCCCCATTTTATATTGACTTTGTAGGTCTCTTAAGAGGTTAAGAATCTCAATTCGGGTATTTGCATCTAGCATACTTGCAGGCTCATCTGCAATTATAAATTCAGGGTTTAAGATTAAAGCACGAGCTACTGATACACGTTGTCTCTGTCCTCCAGATAATTCATGGGGAAATCTCATACTAAAATCTTCGGGGGGAATCAATCCCACATCTTCTAATGCTGTCATAACTTTGGATGGTATTGCTGATCGTTCACATATCTTCATAACTCTTAATGGTTCACTAACAATTTCAAATATTGTCATTCTAGGATCTAATGACTCATAGGGATCTTGGAACACCATTTGCATATTTTGACGAATTTTTCGAAGTTTTGATTGTTTTTCGCCAGAAATGTCTTTACCCTTGTAGATAATTTGACCTGATGTAGGATCTTCTAATCGCAAAATTAATCGTGCTGCTGTCGTTTTGCCTGATCCACTTTCACCAACTAAACAAACTACCTCTTCCTTCTGAATTTCAAATGAAATCTCATCTACCGCTCTAACATACTCTCTTTTACCAGTAAGACTAGCAATAAAGCCAGTTCTTGTAGGAAACCATTTCTTCATTGATTTAATTACGAATAGAGGTTCAGTGTTACCACTCATTATAGTCGCTCTCCTGCACGAAAACACGCAACAAAATGCCTTGATGAACCAAATTGTTCAAAGAGTGGAATATTTTTCTCGCATTCACTTATCGATAGTGGACAACGCGGGTGAAAACGGCAACCAGGAGGAGGATTGGCTAAGTTTGGAGGGATACCTTCTAATGGTTCAATGTAAGCTTTTTCACCAAGGATACTTGGAAAAGCTTTAATTAAAAGCCTTGTATAAGGATGTGCACCGTTCTTAAAGATTGTTTTCGCGTCACCTATTTCTACAAGTTTACCAGCATACATTATCCCGACTTCTTCACATGATTCTGCTATAACGCTTAAATCATGGGTAATAAAAATCATACCAAGATTATAATCTTTCTGAAGTTTTTTCAGAAGCTTTAGGATCTTTTTTTCGACAATAACATCCAACGCTGTAACAGGTTCATCCGCTATTATGAGTTTAGGATTACACGCCATTGCCATCGCAATTATCGCTCGTTGTTTCATACCTCCCGAAAACTCGTGAGGATAATTTTTAACCCGTTCAGGGTCTAACCCTACTATTTCGAATAATTCACGGACTTTTCGCCAAGCTAATTTCTTTTCGTTTTTAGTTTTTTGCTTATTCTTTTCGATTATAACTTCAGTGATTTGTTCTCCGACGTTCATTACAGGATTAAAAGCATTCATTGCATATTGAAAGACATAAGAGAGGTCTTTCCAACGGGTTTTTCTCATATCTTCTCTTGACCTTCTCAATAGATCAATATCATCGAGAATTATTTCTCCATTAACTATTTTCCCTGCCTGAGGTAGTATCCTCATAATTGAGAGCGCGACAGTAGTTTTACCACATCCACTTTCGCCAGCAAGACCCAACATCGACCCTCTTTCGACAGTGAAAGAAAGATCGTCGACAGCTCTCACACGGGACTCCTTGAGGAAATAATGCGTTGATAAGTCCTTTACTTCCAATAAAACCAAGGTTTTCATCTCTGACGTAGTTTAGGATTTAGTATTTCATTAAGACTAAAACTGATCAGTGAAAATCCAAGAGCAAGAAACATTATACATAATCCAGGTGGAATAAAATGCCACCAAGCTCCTGTGATAAGTACATTTTCAAAACGGGCCTCGTAGAGTACCCTGCCCCAAGTCCACGTTTCCATGTCGCCAAAACCTAAGAAACTAATTCCAGATTCTGAAATTATCGCATCTACAACACCTAAGATCGCATTAGCAAAAACAAGGGGTAATATATTTGGGAGAACATGGTTAAATATGATATGAAAATTACTTGCTCCAATCGATCTAGTGGCTTCAATAAAAGCTCTCTCTTTTATCGAAAGGGTCTCTGATCGTATAGTTCGTGAAGTTGACGTCCATCCTAATAATCCAATAACAAGGATAATCCATACGATTGAAGGTAACCTTCCTATCAGTCCAAATGTCATTGTGTTGATAACATTGTTCAGTTCATTCTGAAAAGCAAGCAGGATTAACATTAAAGGTAATGGAGGTAATTGAATGAAGAAATCTGTTGTTCGCATTAATATAGTATCTAACCAGCCACCATAATATCCTGCAATAAGGCCAAATATTGTGCCTATAAAAACTGCAATAAAAGCTGCAGCTAACCCGACTAGAAGAGAAACTTGTGTTCCATAGATTAACTGACTAAAAATGTCCTGTCCAACTCGGTTTGTACCGAGAGGATGAGACATTGAAGGAGCTACATTCCGTCCTCCAACCATTGATGTGTTTGGATTATAAGGTGATAAAATTGGGGCGAATATTGCGATTGTTGAAAATATCAATACTAAAAATAACCCAATCAATCCAAAAGGACTATCAGTGTATAGATCCCACATCCGTTTAAATCGAATTTTATACCGTTGATAGAATGATGGTACTAAGTATTCAGAAATTTCTTTAATTTCAGTTGGAGTTACCATTTTAATCGCCTTAATATCGAATTCGAGGGTCTAAATAAGCGTAAAGAAGATCTGCTATGAAATTTGATAAGATAGTTACAGATGCAAGCAATAAAAACAATCCTTGAAGAACCGGATAATCCTGCCTATATACAGAGTTAAAAGTAAGGAGTCCTAATCCATCCCAAGAAAATACAGTTTCCGTCATTGTAGCCCCTGTTACTAAATAGGTCATTGCTACCGCTAAAAGAGAAATCAATGGGAGCATTGCATTCTTTCGAGCATGAACAAACAATACTCTCCGTTCCTTTAAACCTTTTGCTCTTGCAGTTGTTATGTAGTCTTCAGTAAAGATCCCCAACATTTGATCTCGAGCAATAAGAAACCATCCTCCAATGAAACTGACTGTCAACGTTACCAGTGGGCCAATCATATGATAAAGATAATCTAATCCCCATTCGAAAATATTTGCATACTTTGGGTCCTCCAATCGAGGAGATCCCCCTAATGGGATTAAATTAAAGCCGAAAATGTCAATGAACATAGCAAAGAATATGAAAATTATGAGCATACCAACCCAAAATACAGGAGTAGAGTATAAAGTAAGGGTACTGAGGATGGAAGCAAGATCGGTCCTTGACTTGAATTTAGCTGCTGCAATTGTTCCTAGGAGAATGGCTATGATGAAGGATAAGACAATAGATAAGCCCATTAAGGTAATTGTATTGAGTAAACGATAACCAAAAATCAAAGAAGTGACCTCTTGAGGATATCTATTAAATGAAATCCCTAGATCTGGAAGAAGCCTCCCTTCTGCTAGATTGGGAAGCATATTTTCAAGATAAAGCATGAACTGTTCATGAAGAGGTTTATCTAATCCATATCGTTCTAAGAGAGCAAGACGATGTTCGGGTCTAATTTGTCCCTGTCTCCCCATAAGGGCAATTGTTGGATCTCCAGGCATAATTCTGAATAGGAAGAAGTTAAAAATTATTGTAACTATAAGTAGAAAAACACTATCTACCGCCCTTTTAGCAACATATCCTTTGAAAGTCAATTTTTGCTACCTCATTTAATAGAAAGAATCGATTCTACAATTAAACGTTGAAAAATATTTATAAAACCATTTTTACTTTTAAAGTAGAGACTAGCTAGTATATTGAGATTTTTTTAATGTTAATTCCATTTTTTTTAATTAATCTTTCTTGAAAATGTCTTTTTAAAAATATAGTTTGGTGCTAAATCGCATAAAAATGGAATATTCGAAATTAACTAACTAGAAATCATTGAATCTTTTTAGTTTATGGTCATTAGTAATAATGGCAGAGGTAATTTTGACTAAGTGCTCTATTATGGTTTTTGTGACCATTCAAAAAGAATTCTTATCTCATAATTGTTACAATATTGAAGCCCTTTAGAACTAGTTCACCTAGATTTTGTCAATTATTTTGAGTTTCTCATTGAATAATCAGAGCTCGAAACAATTGCGGGTTTCTTATACACAAAATACATTCAATTAAGCAATTTTCAGTATATAGGAGCTAAGTATGTATAACCGATATAGTAAGTTATATATAGACTTATAGATGTCGCAGCAAATAGAGTTGACTGAATTTGTCTAACGATCTGATTCTCCAAAAATGGCAAACGGAATATAAGAAAGGATTTTCGAAGCCACTTATTCTGTTTACCCTTTCTGAGGTTGAGAGAAGTTATGCATATCTTCTGACAAAAAAAATATTAGAATTAACAAATGGAGAGATTTCTATTGCTGGTTCTAATATCTATCCTATGCTTGCTAAGCTGGAAGAGGATGAACTAATTGTCAGTCAACTCGATGATTCTGAACGAAAGTTCTACGAGCTAACTGAGAATGGAAAAGAATTTCTAAAGCAGCTAGAAATCTCTATTAAAGAATTCAATAAGATAATGCTAAAAATTATTGATAAAAATCAAAACCAAGGAGATGGATAGTAAGATGGCAAAACAGCAGGCATTAAATCCTATTGATGGTTATATAAAAGAGATTAGTGCTTTACTTCCGTATCCAGAAAAGCGTAAGACTCCTGCACTGGAAGAGCTAAGAAGAGATGTTCAAGATGCTATGGGAACAGATAAAAGACCACCATCAGTTGTTTTTGGGTCTCCAACAGAAGTGGCAAAGAATCTAAGCGTTGCGCACGATTGGGGTACAATGCCTGCTGGATGGGGAGTTCGTGTTCTTGCATACATTATAGATATTTTAGCCTTAATGGGAGTGTTTGCTGCTTTCTTTATCTTACAGCTTATCTTAGTTGACTTTCAAATTGACGAAATAAGATGGCATACAATGGAAATTCCTTTTGGTTTTCTCTTTGTCGGTATTCCATTTGTGGGATTCATCTTAGTCTACTTTATAATCTTTGAGAAGACTTATTCCTCAACCCTAGGAAAGAGACTGCTAAGTCTGAAAGTCGTTGATGAGTCGGGTATTAATATTACTTGGACTCAATCACTAATCAGAAACTTCACGAAAGTTCCTTTCCTTTTTTCGTTTCTGCCATTTGATCTATTATTTGGGATTGTATCCGAAAAGACCCGGGGTAGGAAACAAAGAGTGTTGGATTTTGTAGCAGGAACAAAAGTAATGCAGCAAAAATAATCATTTTGAAAAAAAGGTGTCCTTATGGGATTAAGATCAAGTTTATTAATAGCAAAAAGAGCTTTGACACGAAGAAAAACGAAGAATATAAGCGCCATCCTTGCGATCACTTTGGGTGTCACATTGATGGTTGGAATACAAATAACAACAGATACTCTGGAAAATTCGTTTCTAACTGGATTACTCCTTGGTGAAGGGGAAGTAGACCTTCGAGTAGGAAACGCAACAGGGAATTATTTACCTATTGAAATACAAGAAAATATTTCGAAATTAGTACCAGAAGCTAAGGGAGTAATGCCTGAACTCACATCACAAGGTGCACTTATGGTGGGTTCTCAATTTGAAGACTCAATTCAATTTGCAGGAGTTCCATTAGAATATCCAGAAGTATTTGGAGATTTTTACTACTGGGAAACGGGAGAGGAAATGAACATAACATCTTACTTGACTGATAACACGAGTGTTCTGATAGCAAGCAATTTAGCAGAGGATTTGGGCATAAAAAAAGACAGTGAGCTACCAATTACTTTAATTACTGAATTCAATAATTTATCACTAGTTTTTACTCCAAATGGTACTGGTCCCCCCATTGTTACGACAGTCTTTTCTGTTAAAAAAGTTAATTTATCAATTGTAGGCATATATGATTCTAATCGCCCAGGAATAGGAGCTCAATACGACGGCCTTCTAATGTCAATGCAAGGTCTTCAAGATTGGTTAAGTCTTCAAGATGTTACACGAAATACAAACATTGTTAGTTCGTATTTAATTTCTTTTCAATCTGACCACTTTAATAAGAAAATTGATACGGAATTTC
Source organism: Candidatus Hodarchaeota archaeon (assembly GCA_048887065.1). Lineage (GTDB taxonomy): Archaea > Asgardarchaeota > Heimdallarchaeia > Hodarchaeales > Hodarchaeaceae > Hodarchaeum. Next base: position 1,240 of record JBHLKC010000089.1, on the reverse strand, counting down.
TTCAGGATCAACTAGATTCTTTAGAAGAAGCGCTCCCAGTAAGAATTCAGAATGGAGAAACCCTAGATTTATATGTGGCTTCCTCACCTCGTTTACTATACACAGAGATTATTGATCTTGTTTTCAACATGATGTCTACGTTTTTAAACGTCTTGGGACTTCTTATCGTTGTAACTGGGGTATTACTCATTACTAATGTTCAATTAATGAGTGTTGAAGACCGAGAATTTCAAACAGGAGTGTTACGAGCAGTTGGCGAAAGGAGAAGAGGAATCTTTCTCTCAATGCTCTCTGAAACTCTTTTTCAAGGATTTTTTGGAGGTATGTTTGGCTTAGTTGGAGGATTAGTGTTTGGTCAAGTAGTGGCTTACTACATTGCAGGACTTTTAGGAACAGGTCAATTTAGTGTAAGACCAGTTATGGATCAATCAATAATCATTTTTTCGGTAATAATCGGGGTACTCTTAGGTATTTTAACTGGTCTTCTACCCGCAGTACGGGCTTCACGTGTAAATATTGTAGAATCGCTTAGGGGAATTAAAGTACAATTTGAAGAAAAATCAGGTCGAAACTTAATGCTACTAGGTGTTTTATTAAGTATTGTTGGAATTGTAATTCTTTTAAATAATGGGTTCTTTGATGAGAGTTTACAATATATTTGGGAAACAGCAGGATGGGATTCTTTAGATGAATGGAGGACAATTCTTCTTGGTTCAGCAATTCTTTTCGCAGGTCTTGGTATCATTTTATCAAGTTTCATTGACAGAATTAAAGCGTTCAATTTAACAGCACTTGTTATTTGGGCAGCACCGGTATTTCTGTTTGTTGTTGCAATGGGTGAAGGTTGGATTTCTGAAATGTCTGGTGGACCAATGAATATTGATGTTTTTATTATTGGGATTGTACAGATAGTAATTGGTTCAGTTTTAATAGTTGGCCTCAATCTTTCCCCACTGATGAGCTTCCTACGAAAATCACTAATTAGAATAAGAGGTGTGAAAGGAGTTGCTCAGGTAGCACCAGCCCTCATTTCATCCCATAAAACACGTTCAACTCTAACATTTGCAATTTTCGCAGTAGTTCTCACTTTGAACGTGATAGTCGCAGCTCTTGTGGCTACGAATTTCAGTAGTTCAATAGGTCAAGCTGAAGAAGATTCTCGGGGGATAGATTTGTACGTTTCACTAAACAAGCCTGAGGTGGTTCTGAATGATACTTCATACACGGAACTACTGTATAG
>JBHLKC010000088.1:0-11640 GCA_048887065.1 Candidatus Hodarchaeota archaeon | reverse complement strand
TGACAATGTGTGGATATGGTCCCGTATTTTCCCTCATTAAGACTGCTGAATTACTCGGAACTCCTTCAATTAAAGTTTTAAAGTATGCTAATAGTTCTGATATTCGTTCTGGTGGTGGGTATACAGTAGGATATGCTAGTCTAACCGTTAAAACACAAAATTAAAACTTTAGAAGTCAAAAATCTACGAGAGAGAGAAATGGGAAATAAAATTCTAATTATTGGTCAGTTAATCTATGTGCTTAATTTTTCCATTTCTGATGATTTTGATAGCTTGAGTGCTGCAGCTAAAGATATCTTCAGTACAGACGCCAATGATGTTCATCGCTCCTATAACGGTATGGCAGCAAATATCGCTTATGGTTTATCACTCTTAGATTCATCATCTCCTATTATTATTTCCCAGGTTGGGCACGATTTCGATTGGTCTTATCGTCCTCATCTTGAAAGATTAGGAATTGAACTAAAATTATTTATTGATCCCCAAAAAGAAACTTTTCATTTATACAGAATCGAAGATAAGCAAAACAGGGTTTTAACTTTTAAACAAGAAAATTCATATCGTTTTTTTGCAGAAAGAGATATCCTAGAAGTAATTGAACCAAGCGACTTTAGGCATTTATCTGCTGGTTATGTTGCAACAGGAAAAGTAGAAGCAGATTCTAAATTTATTTCTTCGATTAATGAACATGGAAAAAACCTTCCACTAATCTACTCTCCTGATGATAATATTTCAGAATTAACTAAATGGAGACTTACCCAGATTGTTGATAAGATAACTTTGTTGGTGTGTACTGAGGATGAATTGACTACAATAGAAAATCGCATGAAATTGTCTAAAGATGAGATCTTGAAAAGTTCCAAGCGATTGAAATATATAATTTCTCTTACAGATCGTTCAAGAATAGTAATTTATTCAGAGAATTTCAAAATGAAAGTATCCGAGGGTCCTGCAGAAGAAGTTCTCGCTGCAAACAGTTGGAAAGATGCTTTTCGCGCTGGGATCATTTATGGAGTATCTTTGAAGAAACCAATTGAGGAAGCTGCTCAACTAGGATCGGCTTTAGCTTCCTATGCCGTTGAGCGTCGGGAAAATCAACAATACTCTCCAAGTTTCGAACAGATTAAACTTCGTGCTTTTGAGGTGAAAACAGTTCATAAGACTAAATGATTTTAAAAATTGAAGCTAAGTAATAAATTTAGGAATATATAATTCAGCGAGTTCATAATAGCGATTTGATATTTCTATCTGTTTTTTTCTTTCTATTTCATTCGTTTCGTTGCTGGCTTGAAAACCATATACCTTGCCACGGACATATGCTCGATAACATTTGAAAAAATCTATTATTTCTTCTAGCAATTCATCTCCACTATGTTTGATATATGATTCTACAAAAATAGAAGACAAATTTTGTTCTCCCCAATAGTCTAAATCCATAGCTAGAAACCCAACATCCTCTGCAAGATCTCCATATCGGAGTAGTGGGTTGAACTCAATACAATCAAATATTCTAATTTTCTCATCGGGGAGGATAAAGATGTTATGGCTTTGTAAATCACCATGATTGTCAGTAATACATCCTTCATTAATCCGTTCTTGAAATAATCCCCTATTCCCCAGCATGAAACCTTCAATTTGTTGTTGAAAGGTTTCATTCACTTTTCGAAACTGGGAAGTCGTTCGGAAATTTTCATCCCATTTCTCTGCTATATATTTCATTTCCCCCCATTCAGGAACTTTCTCTGTCTTATCGTGAAAAACTGCAAGATTCTTCGCAATTTGATTGACAGCTGACTCGGTAACATCCTTTTTTTTCAACAAGCTACTCATTAAATATTTTTCTGGGAGTTGTTTCATAAGAACACCGTACTCGATTGGTTTTCCAGGTCCGTTGACTTTTCCTTTAGAATTTATGGAAAAAACACTGAGATATAAATCAGTTGAAAAACGAGAGTTAAGTTTGAGTTCTTCGTGACAGAATTTTTCTCTTAGGTCTAAAGTCGAAAAATCAAGGATATCACCAAATTTCACTGGTTTTTTAATTTTATAAGCATAAGATCCTGTTAAAAAGACCCATGATACATGAGTTTCACGAATTTCTATCGTATCAACTGGATGGTCGTAAGCTGATGGTGATTGCAACATTTTTGGTTCAAATACTTTATTAGGTTGCAAGGAATTCTATCACTTCCTGAAGATTCTGAGAGATATCTTTACTTGTATCCACAACTAAATGATTAAGAGTTAAGGGTTCAAATTTCTTTTTAAATTCCTTGTAAATGCTAAAATCGGCATCACTGACGTTTTTTCCATACTTTTTTCTTTCGTAAATGCGTTTTTTGACTGTATCGTCAGAGCAGGATGTGTTAATAATGAATAATTTCTGGTTCAATCTATCACACATCTCATAAAGTGGATTTCTTGTCTCTTTTGAATAAAAAGTCCCATCTAATATGATAGTAAGGTTCAGACCGAGAAGAATGTCAGTAATTATATATAATGCGTTATATACAAGAATACGGTTTTTCTGGGTATATATACTTGTATTAAAGGATGCATAATGATGTTCAGAGAAATTAAAGAGTTTTCTTCTTATTAAATCGGTATTTAAATAAATTGGTTTTTCGGGAAGAGCTTTAGATAATGCTTTTGCGATAGAAGTTTTACCAGTACTTGGTAATCCCAATACAAGAATTAAGGGCATGGTCTTAATCACATATTCTGTATTGATAATCTGTTATTCTTCTGTTACATTGAAATTGCGCTATTATCTTGAGCTAAAAGAGACCCCCCGATCTGCAGCGCCATACACCCATAGAGATACTCTTTTAAAATCTACAAACTCCAACCCAATTTCTTGTAACTCCTTTCTGAGAATGACATTAAGACGATTTATAATAATAGGTCGCTGCATGACAATCTCGTTTTCATCAACGCCGCTCAATATGAGATCAATATGTCTTTGAACCTGAAAGAAGAGAAAGGTATTAACTTCATTTAATTCTAGATTCCCTTTTGTTGCTTTCTTGAGCAATTCTAAATCTAAGGTGTGATAGCTAAGAACACCTTTAAATTCGATCTCATTTCTAATTTCAGTTATTCTGGTATAAGAAAATTCTAAATTATAGATGCAATAGCGTTGAACTTTCATTTGGTTGTCTCACCCACTCAAATGAGTTTAAATAATTTCATTTTGAATTATATTGGGAAATATTTTATTTTATTCTATTATATTGAGACTTGTTAATGTAAACTTGTCAACATCTACTAGGCCTTTATCTGTGAGTTTTAAATGAGGTATAACAGGGAGAGCTAAGAAAGATAGAGCCATCAAAGGTTCTTCAAATTCTGTAATTTCAGTAAAAACCCTCTTTATTTCAGTTAGCTGGTCATGAAGGACATGATATGGTTCAATACTCATTAATCCGCCATATGGAAGTTGTACCTTCTGAATACGATCACCTGCGATGACCACATATCCTCCTTTGACTTGAAGTAATAACTCAACTGCTTTAACCATGATATCATGATCAGTTCCAGTCACAATAAGGTTATGGCTATCATGAGCAACAGTTGAGGCCATGGCAAATGGTTTGATTTTTATTCTAAATCCCTTGACAAAGGCATTAGCGATATTCCCATTGACACCATATCTTTCAAGGACTGAAAGAGGAAGAACATCCTCCTCTGGCTTTGGATGGATCCATCCATCATTAACTAATAAATCCGATTCAAGAGACTCTGTAATTACAGAATGAGGTTTGACACCAATAATCCTGATTCGATGTATACCATTAGGGAGGGATATTTTAGCACGAAATGCTTCTGGGTTAATCGCTTGTTGTAGTTTAATAGTGTCAATTGCCCATTCAGGAAATTTATGAGGAGAGAAACTCCATGTTATATTATTCTTATGATAAACAATATTACCTCCAAAAATAGTAGTTTTTACCTTGAAATCTTTAAGGTCTTCAAGAATCACAATATCAGCGATTTTGCCAGGGGAGACACTCCCAATTTGATTTTCTAATCCTAAGTATGTAGCTGGATTGATAGTAACCATTTGCATAGCTTTAATCGGGGAGATTCCTTCATCAACAACTAATCGTAAATGAGCATTCATATGCCCATTCTTACAAAGATCAATAACATTCCTATCATCAGAACATAGCAAGCAGTTTCTGAGATCAATCTCAGTTTCTTTAACAGCTTTCATCAGATTTCGAAGATCCTTGGTTAAGGATCCTTCACGAACCATCACTCGCATTCCCTTGCGTAACTTTTCTAGAAATTCTTTGGCTGTTGTACTTTCATGATCAGATTTCATACCTGCTGATATATACGCATCTAAATCTCTTCCAGAAACATTCGGACTATGTCCATCAATAATATTTAATTTACTACCTAAAATGACCTTTTTTAATACTTCTTCATCTTTAAAAAGCACACCAGGATAATTCATAACCTCTCCAAGCCCGAAGAACCGTGGTTCAGTTTCTATAAGTTCCTGAATTATAGTTGAAGTTACATTATGCGCTGTTGTTTCTAAACCTGGAGCAGCTGGGACACAAGACGGAATTTCTACAAGAAATCGGATCGGAATATCTTCAGTTTGTTGGAGAAGAAGCTGAAGACCCTTTGTCCCCAAAGCATTTCCAATCTCATGTGGATCCAAGAGAACGGTTGTTGTTCCATGTGGAATTACAAGTTTGGAAAACTCAATTGGAGGTAACATGGAACTCTCGATATGAAGATGAGATTCAATAAAACCTGGTGAAATAAACATTCCTGTGATATTAAGTACTCTACGAGCGTTAGAGGGGTCTAATGAGTCAGGTCCCGCCACGTTAGTAATATGACTACCATAAATCGATACATCAGCCTCATACGACTCTCCAGTAAGCACATTGACAAGTGTTCCATTTTTAATCAATAAATCAGAGGGAATTTCCCCTCGTGCACATGAGATTATGTCTTTCAGCTGTGAAAGGTTCAATTCAACTTTAGCTCCAATTAGACCAATATTCGCTTAAGTTACCTAAGACCTTTTACAGCCTGATCTAAAAAGTCATCTGCTGGGACAATTTTTCTCTTTTGAATTTCCATTTTTGCTTGATTTACTTCTGGTTTAAACTGAAAATATTCTTGGAAGTTTTCTAGTAAAGCTTGTTTTAACATAAGAGGGAGCGTAAGACGCAGAAAAGCTTTGTTTCGTTCAGCAGTCTGTTCCATATTATAATTGACAATAGTTATAAGTTCTTCTGTCCTAGAGATAAGACGCTTAAAATCTCCTCCAATAATGTTTACAATAGAGTCTTCATCTTCAAGGCTTTTATCTAATGTGAAGACTTCTGACATAGTGGCCGACATTGGTTTAAGAACATTATCAACGAATGTTGCGAGAGAATTACCTAACTGTTCTTCAAAATCAATCTGAAGTAGACTCTTTAATGATACCACATAATCTTTTCTTAAAGGTTTTAATTCAGCAGTTGTAGCATAAAGTTGTTTATCAGAACCTCGAACCGATATAGGATATCTGTCACCGCGAAAAAATTCAAAGTATCCACATTCAGGAGGTTCTGAGGAGATCAACGTGTAACCACCAATGTATTTAGCTAGATCTTCAAAAAATTCAACAGTACACAGTGAATATAGTTCTAATGGTAAATCATCATCTGGATCAATTCGATCATGAACATCTGAAGACGGGCTATTAAAATTAATTATATCATGAGTTTGAGTCTTTCCATCAATTTCAAGGACAACACTGAATTTTTCAGGGGTTAATATCGCCTTCTTTAATGATTCAATACCTGGAACATCCAGAGTTTTTTCAGCTGCTCCATCAATTGCAATTGGTGGGAATAACGTGAAATACAAGTTCTTAGTCACCACTTTGATACATTTCACTACTTAGGATTGATAACTTTAATACTTTTTATAAGGTACTAAAAGGTCATTAATTAAGTTTGAGTTTCACAAATACAATTTTATTACAGTTCGAGGGAAGTTAGTTAATATCAGCTGCAATTCATCCTCAATTGATTGTGAAATTACATCCTACTTCTTTAACAAGTCTGCTAATCCACTTGATTCTAACCATTCTCTATCTTCTTTATTCATTCGTGAGAATGAGGTTTTTTTCGAACTTTTAGCTAAAATTTTAGCCTCTTTCGATGTAGTTCTTACCAATTGGTTAATAAGGATTCTAGCTTCTGATTCAGTTCTTTCGTGGACTCTATCTATGAACCAAGGTTCCAAGCTCTTTGATCGTTTCTTTTTTAGCCATCTGAGGTTTCCATCGAAACAAATAGTTACACCCCAATCTATTGGGTTTCGTTGAATACGACCATGAGCTTGTTGAATGGATATCAATACATAATTTTCGAGAAAATGGGGGTATTTCTTAATTTTTTTACGAATAATTGGATCTGTAAGCATAGGAAACGGTAATTTTGGAATTAAGCAAAGTCGGGCTAAATCATTATCCAAAGAAATCCCCTCCCATGCTGAAGGGGAAATTAAAACATCTCCTTGTCGTTCAGAAATAAAGCGTTTTATTGCCTCATCAGACTTCCCTGTTGTATGTGTAATCACTTTTAGTTGATTTGTTTTGGCAATTTCTTCCATTAGAAGGGAAAGCTCAAAGCTAGATGCTAAAACCAGTCCTCGTAACTGTTTTTGTTTCATTAAATTAAAAAAGATTTGTGATTGATCACGTAAAGTCTGGAAAGTATGTAGTTTCTTTTCTTTATTAGCAGTTGAAAGTTTTACTGCCTCTTTTAGCAAAATGAAAGGATGTTTATCCTTATTGAATGATGATGATTCATGAATATTATAACAAAATTGAGGATTCAATCCTAATAATTTCGCTAAATACTCACCATCACCGATTGTCGCTGACAAAAATAAGTTTTTACTTCCTCTAAACAGCTTAGAAAAGATATAAGAGATATCAAATGGTTGAATGATTAGTTTTGACTGTTTTTTCTGCTTTTCACGAAGAAAAAAGAAAGATAAATCTGATAAAGCTGGATTTGAAATCAATTCTCCAAGTGCAGTAATCATTTCGGAGATCCTTTTCAAATCTCTTAATGTTTCAAGTTTAATCGCTTCAGGGTTCTCATTCAAGCTTTCTGCAATAGTTAATTCTCGTTCTCTAAGAGTAAGCTGTAAATCTCGAATGAATTGTAACCCCTCATCCAGTGCTATGTCGATATATTGTCTATTACCAAGTCGGTTTCGTTCCCACTCAGTATATTGATTTAAGAGTTCCTGATTCTGGGTACTTTTTGACAAGAAGGAGTAGTTAATCTCAACCCTTAACAGAGTTTCCAAATTAAGTAAGTTGTGAGCTTCATCAAATATCCGAAACGTTGCTTTTTCTTCCCCTAATTCTACATATTTGAAAACCCACCAGTTCAAAATCCGAACTTGACTTCTACGAATACGTTTTCGTGCCTGTAATAAAGGACAACGTTGTCTATATCGGCAGTTCTTAGCATAAAGGGGATCAAAAGCACAAGGTGAGATATTGGCTCCAGATTTTATGATTGGGCAGTAATAGGACCCCCTTCCCTTTAATACCGCGACTGAAAAACCGTGTTTTCTCCCATATTTTTGGACTATCTCGTTCCAAAAGTCTTGGTGCATCCGATAAGGAACCAAGATATCAATTTTATCTGATGAGTCATTATGCAGAAGATAATCAGTCAAGAGACAAGCTGCAAGGTCAGTTTTACCTGAACCTGTTGGAAGAGAACAAAAAAAATAGTGATAATTAGACCAATTATCTTGAATTACTTCATAAGTACGCTGCTGTTGAGGACGGACTGAAGGATGAACAATAAGATTTGAGATAGGAGAATACACATTGTTTCCTCTAATTAAAGGAACTTCATAAACAATATAGTAGTATTGAGTAATAACTCTTATTTTTTACGTAATCGGTTAGTTAGACGACTAAGAAAAGAGTCTTTATGTTCTAATTCTTCAATTTTTTCTTTCACATCTATATCTCTATAGTGAATGGCTTTAAGACGGGAAAGAGCCTCTTTTTTCTCCCCATGTTCTAGATAGTAATCCGCTAAAAGTTTATTGGTTTCAGGGTCGTTAGGATTGATCTGTTGACATTTTTGTAGTTTTTTAAAAGCAGCTTCCTTTTTTCCCTGTTGATTTAGAATTTCTGCTTGATGACGAAACGCTTGAAGAAAATCTGGTTTTATTTTGATAGCTTGATCATATTTTTCAACAGCTAAATCAAATTGGTCTTGATTTGCTAAAATCTTCGCTGAATTGAAATAGGCCCACTCATTCTCTTCAATATCAATACTAATTTTGTAGTATTCTAGAGCTTCGATTTCATTGTTGTGCAAATAGTAGTAATTACCTAGGCGGATTATTAACCTTTGATCAAGGGTCTCTTCAACATAAGAGGGATTATGACGTATTTCTTCAAGAAATTCTTCATATTTTTCGATCAAAAAATCTAGTTGATCTTGTTCCTGTGATGTGAATTCAAGTAATGACTGATCATCTCTAATTTCTTGGGTTAAACCAATTCTGTCAAATATACTAGAAAGACTTGATTGTAAACGATATAATTCTTGGGGGGTTGTCATATCATATCCTCTCTGTTTCTCTGATCCTAATAAAGGTATGAATTTTTAAGAAAGTGCATATTTCATTAACTGTACGAAATTTAGATTTTCTCTGTTTCAATTTGTAAAAAAATGGTATTTCCTTCGAGATAGCTCAGTATATCGTTAAAAATCTTTTTTAAATCATTCTTTTTAGGAAGCAGTGACATTTTGAGAATTTTCAATAATGCTTAGTTAAAGTATATTATTAACAAACAAATTTAATAAATCCTTTTTTTTTAGTAGTTTTGAATCTATTCCCTTCATATTAATCCCCTACTATGATTCACGATAACAAATGTATGGAAAAAGGACTGATATTCAATGGTTGATGCTGTAGTACTATTATGTGTTATTCCAGGAGAAGAACATCGGGTAAAAAAGGCTTTAATTGCTATAGATGAGGTTAAAACTTGTCGAATAACTTTTGGGGAATACGATTTGTGCTTAGAAGTTCAAACAGAAAAAATTAAGCATTTAGGAAGTCTTATTACAAAAAAAGTTCGTCAAATTGAAGGAGTTACAAAATCTATCACTCTTATAATTAGTGAATCTCTCAATAACGAATCAAACTCTTCTTAAGAATTCAATCTAAGAATTCCTAATTTTTTTTGGATTTTAATTAAAATTTCAAATCATATGTTTTAGAATAACTAGAATTTATGGATAGATGGTTAGATAAAGGAAGCTTAGGGAGATTATGTTAAAACCACTTAATTTTATTGCGGGGAATAATTAGAGTCACCGTATCTCCAATCTTTGGTAATGTTGCTTGCGCAGAGGATACTTGAACTGAGATTTGATTGTTATCAGGTAATTGAAAAATAAGACGATGTTTAGTACGCCCCCAGATGATACCTAACAGTTCTCCCGTAACATCTAAGTTATTTTGAATATCTAGATTTGAATCGGAGATTGAAATATCTGTTTCTGGAACCCAGCATCCATGGATTGGATTGTCTTTTGTTATTTGAGGTTGAATTAGTGTACCTAATGAAGTCTCTAAGAGAACAGTTCCATTTGAATCCTTCACTCGATCAATGATAGGAAAAAGATTGGATTTTCCCATGATTTGCATGACTTTAATAGAAGTAGGAAATCGCAATATGTCTTTAGAAGATGATGTTTGGATAACCTGTCCTGCATCCATTAAGACTAACCGATCACAAATAGATATAGCTTCTTCTGGATCATGGGTAACAAAAATAGCTGTTGAATTGGTGTTTTTCAGGATTTTTCTCATTTCCCAGCGCAAATAGAAAGATAAAGTAGTGTCTAATGAGCTTAAAGGTTCATCCATTAACAAAAGAGCTGGTTCGGGCGCGAGTGCTCGTGCTAAAGCGACTCTTTGCTGCTGGCCTCCACTAATCTCGTGTGGGAATTGCTTTTGAAGGTGTGTGATTTCGAGCAGATTCAATAGTGAATTAATCCTCGTTGTGATGTGTGATTTTTGCCACTTTTTTGCTTTTAATCCAAATGCAATATTCTCGAAAACGTTCAGATGAGGAAATAAAGCTAGATTTTGAGGGATATATCCAAAATTCCGCAATTCGGGAGGAGTGCCAAGGATTGTTTCTCCTTCAAGTCGAATATTCCCACTAGTAGGATTTAATAAGCCCAAAATAAGTTTTAAAATAGTTGTTTTACCACAACCAGATGGACCAAGGATTCCTAGGATTTCCCCTTTATTGATTGAGACGCTGAAAGAATTTACAGCAGTAATAGTATTGAACTTTTTAGATAGATTCTCAATCTCAAGGAAAGCCATAATTTTATTCAGACTCCTATATTAGAATTGGAACTCATCTGTACCAAGTTTCTGGACTAGAAGGAAAGCTAGTACACAAATGAGAATTAATATTGAAGCCATTATCGATGAATTTTGTAATTGCCTCAAATCTAGAAATTTATAGATTCCGATCGTCATTGTCGTAAATTCTGATCTTGCGATAAAATATGTAGCACCGAATTCTCCAAAACTTATGGCTAATGCAAAAGTAGCTCCGGCTAAGATACCTGATGAAATTATCGGTAATTCTATATTGCGGAAAATATGCCATCTTGATGCACCAAGTGTCTTTCCCATTTCTATAAGGGTGAAATCTATCTTATTATAAGCAGTACTTACTGTTCTAGATACAAAGGGGTAAGAAGCGATCAAATGAGCCAGAATAATAGGTATCCATGCGTCTTGAGAAGAAATATCGATGAAGCCAAAAACGCGAAGCATGCCTAATCCTATGGTGATTGAGGAGGTTACCAAAGGCAAAATCAATGACCAGGAGATGATCAAAGCCAAATTAGAATGCTGAGTGAGAACTTCAGATCTTCGGATTGCGTAGATCGAGAGAACTCCAAAAAAAGCTGACAGAATCATTGTGGCTAGAGCAAAAAAAAGGGAATTAAAAATTAGCCTAATCGGAGAAGTATTAACCCCTAGAGCTGGAATAGACTCTGGTGCCCAAGTGAATCCATTGTTGGAAAACTTTAATCCTAAAAAGGCAAAAAATCCGTTAATATTCCACTGATTCATAATTGGGTCATAAAAAGCTGAAATAAAGATCAATACAATCGGAGCGAGAAGAAAAAATACTAATAGAACAATATATGTGAGGATTAGACTCAATTGTAATTTTTTTCCATAAATAAGATGCTTTAATGGAATTCTAGGTCTGGTCCGTATTTCTCCTACGGTTAAGGGTGTGGTTCGGCCATATTTCCAAAATCCTATACCAACAAACCCCAAGACAAGCAGTAAACCAAGATTTACCCGAATAAAAAGAAAAAAGGTAATTACGCTTCCAATCATAATGAAGCGCATTAATCTGCTATTTATTATTCGAAAAATAGACGATGACATCTCGCGCTTAAATACAGGTTCAGTAACACTAAGGTATAAAACGATAAGAACAGAAGTAATCATTAGTTGAAAAAAAGCAAGTGAGGCTGCTTGATGGTAATCATAACGATAATGAAATAATGAATAGATTTGCACCTC
>JBHLKC010000087.1:0-11688 GCA_048887065.1 Candidatus Hodarchaeota archaeon | reverse complement strand
CCTATTTTTAGAAGCCTTTACTCATCCAACATACAAAAATATCGTCAAAGAATCTGTAGATTTCGAAAAACTAGAAACAGTTGGAGATGCAGTATTAGATCTTGTTGTAATAACTTGGCTTTATAAAAATGGCGCTGATAATCCTTTGCAACTTACAATTGCACGTGCACTTACAGTTGAGAATAAAATTTTAACAATTCTAGGAAAAGAATTGAAGCTCTATAACTACCTAAGAACAGCTCCTGGTTATGAAATTCAACCAAAAGATCTTGCAGATACAGTGGAGGCTTTAGCTGGGGCATATTACATATCACACGGTTTTAAAAGGTGCTACAATTGGTTAATAACCATACTAGAGGATTTTTTAATGAAAACATTAGAAGAAGTAAAGCAAAGACCATTAAAATGGGGACAAAGTGAACAGAATCCAATTAATTTACTCCAAGAGTTTTTTCAGCAACAACATCTAAGCATTCCTAGTCCTAAACAAGTAAAAGTAGAAGGTAAAGATCATAAGAAAATATTTACTATGGAATATGAAGTAACATATAAGGGATTGATTTATAAAAGCCAAGGAACAGGAAAAAGAAAGAAATCAGCAACAAAAGCTGCCGCAATGAATTTATGTAGACAACTAGGAATAATAAATGATATTTAATTGTTAAGCTTTAGATAATAGGTGAAAAAGTTCCTTCTTTTTCAAGCAAGACGCCAAATTAGTGCTTTTTTTTCTCTCGATATCGATTTTTTTATCAATCCTTGTGAAAGAAGTTCAGCTAATGCGCTAGGTACACGGTCTCTGCATTCTGGTACCCCTAACTTTTCTATTTCCTCCATCAATTCTGCAGTAGTAGCCTCTTTCATATCTTCAAGTAAAAGAGTAATAAACTCCCTAGCAGTTTCTTGAGTTTTCATCGACATCTCTTGCACCATAATATTGAGTTCTTGCTTATGATCACCCTAAAATGTCCATGATCTCTTGAAGAGTCTCAATAAAAGTATTTACTTCCTCTACTGTGTTGTACAGATACCAAGATGGTCGTAAAGTTCCAGTATCAAGATTTTTTTCATGGTGAAACGCATGTGTACAGTGGTACCCTGATCTTAGAAAGATATTCGCCATCTCATCTAGTAAAATTGCTACTTCATGTGGATTAACACCTTTCAAATCTATCGCTGCAAGCGCAGTGCGTTCTTCAGGATTCTGAGGGCCAACAATATGAATCTTATCACCAAATGTTTCTTTCAAGCCATTAATCATTGTTTCACTCAATTTAATTTCATGATTGGCTATATTTTGCATTCCTACTGATTTTAAATATTGAACAGTAGCTCCAGAAGCGATTACACCAGCATAATTCTGTAATCCTGCTTCAAACTTTGCAGGAGGATTTAATATCTTTATTTCGTTTGGGTACCTTAAATCTGAAACAGTTTCACCACCCAGTACAAGTGGTTCGGTTTCTTCAAGTATTTCGTACTTCCCATAAAGAAATCCCATTCCAGTTGGACCACAAGCTTTGTGCATACTTGCTCCTAAGAGATCGACATCCAATTTACGAACATCGATAGGTATGTGGGGAAAACTTTGCGCCGCGTCCAGTTGAAGAATTCCCTCTCGCTCATGAACAATTTTAGCTATTTCCTGCACTGGGATATGAGCTGCAGTAACGTTACTAACGTGGTTTAAGCTTGCTAGGAACCTCCCATTACATTTCTCTGCAAGCTCTGTAAATTTTTCGATGTTAAATTGGCCATCAAGGTTGATCTCCATAATTTCCAGTTTTGCCTTTTTGAGCTCATTTAATCTCATCCACTTTACTAAATTACTATTATGGCTTTCAGATGTAGTAATAATTGTTTCAGTGCCATTTAAATTCAAAATATTACAACCAAGATTCAAAGCTTCCGTCGTGTTTCGTGTCCATACAACTTCTGAAGGATCTTTGGCATTGATGAATTCAGCTACCTGAGCTCGTGATTTATCATACAATTGAGTTGTTTTTCGAGAGAATGCATGCGGACTTCGACCAGCACATGCAGAATAATTAGTATAATATTCCACTAAGGCATCAATAACTCTTTTAGGCTTGAGTGCCATACAGGCACTATCTGCGTATATGATTGGTTTCCCGTTTCTTAATTGTTTGAGAGCAGGAAAATCATCCCTGATTTTGTCAACATCGAACATTTTGATACGTCCTTTTCTAGTAAAACATCCTTTCAACTTTTCTAACTACAGTGATCCATAGATATCAACTTCTAATTATCATAATTTCGTTTTAAGCTTATTCTCTAGTGAATCAAATTGAAATAAGTCATATAAAGTAGAATTATTAGTAATATATTAAGATAAATCATTGATTCCAATTGCTATTCTAACTGTAATTACTTTGGATACAATTTTATAGGAAAGAAGAAGACCCTATATTGATCAAGCATTAAATACTTGCAAAAGTATTAATAGTATCCATCGCTAACTCTGCGGGACAATTATAAGGGGGCATAACAACAGGTATAGTCACATCAAGTTCTCTTAGATGTTTAAAACGAGTAATGACATAATCAGGAGAACCAACAATCGTCATTCGGTCAAGCATACTTTGAGACACAGATTTAGCTGCAGATTCCCTATCCCCTGCAAGCCAGGCCGTTCTTATTTTTTCTGCTTCTTTACTAAAGCCCAGTTTCTTTATATTTTCAAAATAAAATGTTCCCATACCTCCTATGTAATATGCTAAGTGATTTCTGACTAGGTTCTTCGCTCTTTCAGAATCAGAGACGCAGGTGATGATATAAGGTGCTATATCAATATTTGTACCAATTTCAGCATTCCTTTTTGCTAATCCTTTTTCTAGATCTTCTTTAATGGTATTTGATTCTGTGAATGATGTCCAAATTGGAAACCACCCATCTGCTAATTCACCAGCAAGTTGAACATTTTTGGGTCCTATGGCAGCAAGAAAAATCGAAATATCTAAAGGAGTCTTAACCCCAGTCAATTTAAATCCCTTTAATGAGAAGATCTTTCCAGAATAATTTACTCTCTCGCCAGAAAATATTATTCGTAGAATTTCTAGATACTCACGTGTTCGTTGTAGTGGAGATGGTTGATAGTATTGAACACCATGCCAATCTTGGATCACAATTGGGCCGCTCAATCCCAATCCTAATATAAATCTTCCCTCAGTCTGCTCATATAAGCTTGCTGCAGTCTGGCCTAAAGTCGCAGGGCTACGTGAATGAATGTTGACTATCCCAGTCCCTAAAATTAATCTAGAAGTGTGATTTGCCATTGATATTATTTGTGTAAATGCATCACGCCCCCAAATTTCTGGTATAAATATGTGTGTGAATTTTGAATCATCTAGCAATTTAATTAGATCATTACATAACGCAGGAGGAAGAAAATCATAAGATAGAGTAATTCCAAGTTTATTTAACTTCAATTTTTTCTCTACCACTTTTTAAAACTTTCATTAGAGTTTTAAAATTGGAGTTCATTAATTGTAAATAAAAATTATTATTAATTTCTTTGAGAATGAATCTTGGATAGGAATTTAATGACTGTAGAGGAAAAAATGGATAAGCTTTTCTCTCTACATGGTGAATTAGGATACTTTAATCTTTTTAATGGCCAAATGCAATTAGTCCTTATGATTTTAGGTCCCCGGGGGTTCGGTAAAAGCGAGTTATTCTCACTTTTTATTGATCAGTTTAATGATGATTATATAAAATTTATACCGGTGGCTTCTGATGGAATTCTATTTCAACAAGTACACAAGACAAAAACGCTCTCATTTTTCTCCAAAGGAACTCATGTTTCCATTCGTGGTAAGGATGGCCTTGATTGGGATAGGAAAACACCCATTGAAACCATCTTTGATAAAAACTTCAAAGTACATCTCAATGAAATAAAATACGGAATATTAATTATTGGAGCGCTAGGAATAGAAACAAAATCAAAAGCGGAATATCGAGCTATAGTTAAAGAGCGAGGTCAAAAAATTAATCTAAATAATTCTGTAAATCTAATTAGGATAAGAGACTCAGAGCAATATTTATTCGAACTCATTCAACAGATGATAGAATATCCAACTTCTTGGAAGCAACTGGTGATTCATAAAGAAGGGAAGTTAGCCAAAATTGAAGATGAATTCCGACTAATAAATAAAATTAAGGAATATCTGCCTCAACGAATTCTGGAATTAACTCTACCAGAAAGTCAAAATAAATGGGGACAGCTCAACGAAGTATTTAAAGCCCTTGTTAAGAAGATGGATGCTTTATTGATCTCTACAGTTGAGTATAAATTATCTAAAATGATAAAAATAAAGACCGCTGATCTTGTTTCTCAAATTCAACATGAATGGAAGTTTCCAGAAGATAAACAATTACCTGATCTTTCAGGAATCCCTGAAATCCTAACAAATAAGCTTTGGATTGAAAATAAAATTAAGCAGCACGGTAAAGATCTAGATCTACCACAAAAAGTAATTGAAGGAATCGAATTAGGTATTCTAACAATCCAAACTGCATTTGTGGAAGATTTGGGTAGCGTTTTAAAAATTGGTAACGATTTGAGTGCGGAAGACTTACAAAAAAGGTTAACTATTCATACGATAGTCATTGAAGATCTCCTATCTGGCTTGGTAAGGAAGAAAATCGTACATCCTGAGACAATGAAAGTCATTGAAGATACAAAAGAAGAAATTGATTCTCTTGATAAGTTTTTGAAAGATATAGTACAGGGAAAAATTTGAATGAACTTCAGAAGTTTCATTTCTGATCTCCTATTTTCTATCCTACTGGCTGATCAATAAATTATCAGACAAGGAAAGGTTTTAGTGAGAATTATTTTTGCCCTTATCATGAACCTTAAGAAAAAAATCATATATTAAGGAACTTAAGAAGTATAAGACAATAATTTTTCTGAGGTTCAGTAATGATGTGGGATTGCGTTCCTAAATGATTCTCCAGTCTATACAGGTATTGCACTGAAACGCACTCACTTTTCAAGCAATCATGATTTTTTTAAAGCAATAAAGAGTGCTGATCAGTTTCATCGATTTGTTTTCCTTGATTATGAAGGACAAGAGAATCTTCTGAGTCCAATTCAATTAAGAATGATTCTCCAACAGACAAAAAATGTTCTAGTATTTACTATTGCAGTACGTGATGCGAAATTTAGTAAAACGAGTTATTTTCTAGAAGAATATCTACAATTAATTGAACAATACTCTCATGTAACCTTCTGTGTTGTCGCTGGCCATCCAGCTTACTCTTCGATCGATGTACGAATTCCGTTAAGTCAATCTTTCGATAAAATATTAGCTCAAATTAGAAATAAGACAAACAAAACATTGTATCTCGGCGTAGATAATTTATCTTCAGGATTTATTGGACAGATTCGTGAAAATTATGGTTCAATCATCCCTTTTCTTCTTCATGGGGATTCACGTGCTATTTGTTCAAATGGTATCCTTCCACCTTTTGCAGTTTATTCTCCTATAATCTTTAGCATTCCTAATGATGAGATTATGAATAATTTGAAAGATTATTTACTTCGTAGAAAATCTACACAAAAAGCTTTAACCTATAAAGGATTTCCGCTCGCTGACCTTTCTCATCATTGGCTAAAATTATCTCCTGAGGTACAATCAATATTATATCTCAGCTTTCAAGATCATGTATTGAATCCTAAGAATTTTCATGCAAAAATCCAAGCATTTACCCAACAGGGAGCTCATTTAATCGTCGGAAATCCCATTGCTTCAGAATATTTCAATGATCTTGTAAAAGGATTTAATCTAACTCAGGTAAAACTAGTTTCATAATTGGTAATTAATTTAATAGAATTCATAGATTAGTTTAATAGTTCAGCAAATGCTCTTATTGGAATAGCAGCAACTTTCCTTGCCTTCCATGGTACCGCAAAGAATCTAAACTTATTCTGATAAAGGGATTCTAAATTTGTTAAATTTTCCACAATTAAAATATCATTTTTCAGAAATTTGGTATGAGCTGGCCTTGATAAATTCCTAGAATCATCGATATTTAGGGTATCCACACCTACAAGTTTGACTTTCTCAGCTATAAGGAAATCGATGAGCTCAGTTGAAATAAATGGATATTCATAATACTGTTCTGTCCCCCAATATTGACTCCAACCAAAATTGAATAAAACAGCCTTATTCTCAACGTCTAACTCACTTGAAATGCTTTTAAGCGCTTGATAAGGTAAAAGGCCTTGAGCATCAATGACAATACCTTGAAGAATGACCTCCTCGAGGCATAATTGACTCACATCGCGTTTATCTGGAAATCGATGGTACGGAGCATCAAGATAGGTACCAATAGACGTTTGAAAAGTAATTTGAGTGATTTCAAATGACACTAATCCATTATACATAGGTTTTGTTTGAGTATGAGTAAAGAATGGTTTGATTTTCGCAGTATACGATGTGTACGATCCATCCTCGTTTTTTATTCTAAACCCAGGCATATCATTTTCAAAGATATGACTTAAGTCAATAAATTTTGACTTCATATTATCATTTTCCTTAGTAGAGTTATTGATTTTAACTTAAAACTTCTGGTACATTTATTTTGATAAAATCCATAGATTCTTTCACTTCGTTGAGTGTAAGTTCGAATACTACCGGTCCTGAAAAATTTGTATCTATTAATTTGATAAGTAATTCTCGAACAGGAAGATCACAATTTCCAAGAGAAATATGGTCTTTTCTTGAATTTCGAAATGCATCATGTAAATGAAGCTCAACAATACGTTCCTGATAAGATTCATAGAATTCAATAACTCCATTAGTCCATTCCCCAGAGAAACCCGTGATCAAGTGGCCTGTATCGAGACAAACACTTAGATTCAAGTTTTCTAAACCTTCTTCCATTACTCGAAAAGGAAATTCGACATTTTCCACAGCTAATTTCCGAGAAGGAATATTTGTCTGATCTAATACCCTTTCTATACTATCAAATGCGAAAGAGGAAAATCGTTCCATCATAAATTCTTTAGGAATTTGAGGGAGATTTTGTTGAGAAAGTTCAGCTACTAAAGCCCCTGTTGCATGAATTACCCAACATAATGGATCTAACGCTTTTGTTCTTTCTATTGTTTCAATAATGCAATCAATTGATGCTTGTTTAATATAAGCATTAGGTGAAGCCAGTTCGATCGACCAAAGAGGACAATGAACCGAACAGCTATAGTCATTTTCTGTTTTGAAGTGATTCAATTGCTGAATAACTTTTGGGGATAACAATCCAGGCAAAACAAACATTAAATCACTCGTAATTTCAAAGTGTTGGAACTCATTCTGTAAACTAGATTTCACTACATCTATGTAATTTGCTTGGTTTAATTCGAATTTTCCAGTTTCTATCATCCTTGCAAAATCAGGAAAATCAAAGGGTCGAATACCGAAGCGTAATCTCATTAGTTGTCATCACCAAATTCTCTTACTTAAATTTTGAATCATAGTGGGGAAATTTAATCATCGAGCTGATATTAACAGAGCAATAAAAAGATGAAGAAATATTGAACTTAAGTATTAATAGTATTAATTTGAAGGAGTCGATGGAATTAAAGTCTTAATTTTCAGAACTCTTTCTACAAATTTCTCAAAAATGCTAAAAAAGGTTTTTGTGTCCTCCGAACCAATTTCATAATAGTTTACATTTGAGTTATCTTCTAAAACTTCTTCTTCACTGATTAGAATTTCTACTTTCTTATTAAGAATATCAATAAAAGTGATTGGTATCTTTGAATCAGAAGTAATTTTCCTGAAATATTGATAAAAATGTCTTGCAGTTCCAAATGAGCTGCTATCACTTCTTTTGAAAAATATAAGAGCACCAGAGGCTCCGTGATAATAGGGTATAAGCCTATTAAAAAGAATTTGACCAATTGTATGAACTAGTATTATTTCAACCTTTTTTTTGTTTGAAGTGATATTTATGGAGGAAATTCCTACTCCTTAACCAGAAAAATCGCGATATACTGACTTCCCATCATATTTATCATATAATTCTGAAAAAAAATGAGTTCCCAAATCCTCTGGATGACTTAGGATGCAGATTTTAATCATTAATCCTGTTTGGGTCATACTCTTAACCTAATATTCATTTCTATTAGGTTAATCCATACTTAAAAAAATTCTTAAATTCAATACTCCCACACTCTCGAATTGATTCTATAAATTAAAAAATTATAGTTTAAAAATGCGCTACAATCAAGTTATCCTTTTATATGATCTTTATTATTATCTAGAAATTAATCGATGGTGATTTCTTATGGTTTTAGGCTCTATCTTACGTTTTATATTAACAAGATTAAGCGAACGAAGATTACCGATTATTGAAGGCGAATTAGAACTTCCGGGATTAATCACCTCTGTTGAGATCATCCGTGATAAGTGGGGTATTCCACACATCTATGCCGAAAACAACCATGATCTTTTCTTTGCACAAGGTTTTGTTCATGCACAAGATCGATTCTGGCAAATGGAATTGAATCGCCGTTTAGCTACAGGAAAACTTAGCGAAATATATGGAGAAATAGCATTAGATACTGATCGAGCTTGTCGTACTTTTGGTTTCTCGAGATTAGGTGTTGAAGACTGGAAAAATATGGACGAGGAACTAAGAAAAATGTTCAAGGCTTACACTGCTGGAATTAATGCGTTTTTACAACACCCAAATTCTAAATTACCCATTGAATTTACTCTTCTACGCTATAAACCAAAATTATGGAAGATTGAGGATAGTATGGCCTATGGGAGACTTTTGTTATGGAAACTTTCCCAAAAATTTTACTCAAAGCTTGTAAGAAAAATGCTGATTGATGCAGTTGGAGAAGAATATGCAGCAGAATTAGAGATTAGTTACCCTGAAATAAATCCTTTAACTCTTCCAAAAGGAATTGAATTTAACATTTTAAATTCTGAGGGGAATTTATTGAAAGCTAGTGGTCCATTTCTAGATCAAGGAAAGGGAAGTAATACGTGGGTGGTTAGCGGACGGAAGACAGCAAATGGTAATGCTTTTCTTTGTAATGATATGCACTTAGAACAAACATTACCAGCTATTTGGTATGAGAATCATCTGATCTCAGACACCTTAAATGTTTCAGGAGTCACAACACCTGGTATCCCATTAGTTCATGTTGGACATAATGCGCACATTTCTTGGGGAATGACACTTACCTACATTGATTGTGAAGATTTGTTCTTGGAGAAAATCAATTCGAAAAATCAAAACCAATATGAGTTCAAAGGAGAATGGCATGACTTAGAAATAATCCCCGAAAAAATTCACATTAAAGATAAATCAGAACCCTATGTTGAAAGTGTTAAAATAACTAAACACGGACCCATTGTCTCTGATGTCATTAATTATCCTCAAATCAAGCTCTCTCTTCAATCAATGGCTTTTCGTCCAACAAATGCCTTCAAAGGATGGTACTTACTTAATAAAGCGCAATCTTGGGATGACTTTGTAGAAGCAATCAAATGCCTAGATACAACCCATTTGAATGTAACTTATGCTGATATAGAAGGAAATGTTGGGTGCTGGGCCTCTGGAAGAGTACCAATTCGAGGAAAAGGAGACGGTAGAATACCAGTTCCAGGTTGGACTGGCGAGTACGAATGGATAAATGAGGTACCATTTGAGGAAATGCCTCATGCGTTGAATCCCGAAAATGGGTATCTTCTTAACTGCAATAATAAGATTATATCAGAAGATTACCCCTATGACCTCGGATTCATCTGGATGAATGGATATCGGGCCAATCGATTGACGGAAATGATAGAAAGCAAAGAAAAATTATCAATAGAAGATTTTAAAGAAATGCAAACAGATTACATGAGTATCCCAGGAAAGGAATTTGTACAACTTTTGAAAAACCTTGATCCGAAAATTTCAGATCCTAGTTCACAAAAGATCTTAGAAAAGCTACTACAATGGGATGGTATTTTGTCACCAGAGTCCGTTGGGGCTACCATTTACGAGGTAATGCGATATTTTATTGTACGAAACATTCTAGAATCGGCATTAGGTAAAGAACTCACTACAACTATTATGGGAGAAGCGTTTCACCCAATGCTGTACGTTACACATGATTTCTATGGACATGATACAGTTGTTATGCTTAGATTGCTTAATAATCCTGAGTCTAGTTGGTGGATAAAACAGGCTGGAGGTTCTGAAGGATTAATAACTAAAAGTTTGAAGGATTCGTACGACTGGTTAAGGAGCAATTTAAGTAAAAATCTTACGGAGTGGAAATGGGGTACTTTACATCGAATGGAGTTTCCTCACGCAATGGCTCTTCGGAAACCATTAGATAAAGTATTCAATCGTGGCCCTTTAGCAATTGGAGGAGACACTGACACCCTTTGTCAAACAGCTATCGCTTATAATGATCCTAAAAATAATTCTTTTGATGCTAAAGCTTGGGTACCCACACATCGTCAAATCATTGACCTGGGAAACTTGTCAAATTCCATTATGGTTTTTGCCCCAGGACAATCAGGTCATCTGGGTAGTCATCATTACGATGATTTGATCGATTTATGGATAAACGGGGAGTATCATCCTATGCTTTGGGAAAGAGATCAGATAAACGCTAATAAAGAAGGGAGCTTAACATTAAATCCAGAATAAAATCATTCAGGAATTTCTTCACGTGAAATTTTGAACACCACAGGACGCTTATAATCAGGGCAACAATTTGAGGTGCTGTTAGGAGTTTCAAACCAAGGAAAACTGCCTCCACTAGCCATCACGCGAATATTGGGATAGATTGAGTGAAAGGCAGATGGGCAGATTCTTCCGATGTCCTCTGGATAATTGAACTTTTCTCCAACTTCATGTCCTCTTGGGCATTTTCCCTCTTCTAGAATCTTTGTTATTTCAAGTGTAATCTTATAATTCGTCATAATAATCACTTCTTATATTTAAATGCATTTTTTAACGAAAAAAATGATAAAGTTAATTATTCTTAAACATGATGAATACACTATTGAAACCAGAAAGAAGAGGGGGATTTAGATTTGAGTGAAGCTATCTACTGTTTTTTGATCGAGTCTCTTAATAACTTCAGTCAACAAATTCACAGCTTTTTCTACGTCTCCTAGATCTAATATTCCATTATGAGAGTGAATATGTCGAGTAGGAATACTAATGACGAGTGAAGGGCAACCTGTTCCAGTAATATGGATCATTCCAGCATCGGTCGTACCACCCATAACAAATGAATCCTGGTAATCGATATTATACTCTTTAGCAATATCAATCACAAAATGCCGTAACCGTGGATTGGGAATCATTGAAGCATCAGCAGCTATTATACTAACTCCTTTCGACATTTCGGACGGGGCTTTCAATTTCGAAATCCCAGGCAGATCTCCTGAAATATCCACTTCTAGAGCAAAACCCACATCGGGTTGGATCGTTTCAGCTGCGGTTTTAGCTCCACGACGCCCTACTTCTTCCTGAACGGTCGCAACACCATATAATTGGTTTGGATGAGGAATATTTTCAGCTTTTAAGCGTTTCATCACTTCAGTGATACAAAATAATCCAATTCTATCATCAAAAGCTTTACCTACAGCTAAAGTGACTGGTTGATTGATTTCTTCTCCTTTATCGTTTTTCTTTATTTGA
>JBHLKC010000086.1:0-11724 GCA_048887065.1 Candidatus Hodarchaeota archaeon | reverse complement strand
CTAGATTCAATCGATGGGATTTTATTGTCAATCAGAAGTGACAGATCCTTTTTAGAGAGTTTATTGAGCTTTTGAAAACTCTCTTCAACGAATACTTTACACCCTGTTAGTTCAGTTTTAATTCTCCCTAATTTCTCTTTATATTCTTCAATAATTGGTGTTTTTACATCTTGCACCTTTCTAGCAATTTCTTCGTTATCAATATTAAATAAATACTCATCATAGTATTGAATAGCCATTAACTTGTCTTCATAAGCCGCTTTTTCAATTTCTGAGATAATAATGTCAGAAGAAAATTGTTTTAATGCCCAAATGGCTTTAGTTTGAACGTTTACATCAATATCCTTCGTTACTTGCAATAGGGGTAAAACTGCGTTGCCTTGTTTAATCTTACCCAACGCTTCCGCAGCATTCCCTCTGGTTTCTTTATCACTATCCTTGAGAGTAGCTATCAAGACAGGAAGTGCTAAAGGATTTTTCAATTCTCCAAGACTCCAACTCATTTCCCGACGAGTATATTCATCACGCTCATTCCTAAGAGCTTGAATCATTGGTTCTACAGCGCTCGATATCTGAATAAGTCCTATGGCACGTGAGGCATTTTCACGTATTTCAGAGCTTTCCTTGTTATATAGTGCTTCAATTAATGCAGGTCCAGCTTCTCTGGCTATTTCACCCATCACTCCCAGTTGTTTTGCAACCATAGCACGAAAATCTAGATCCTCGTCATTCTTTAGATACTCTATTAGTGGGTTGATTGTAGCTTGATTTGCAATTTCACCTAGAGCTTCAACAGCTCCAAATCTTACAGTCCAGAAATCAATTGCAGGATCTAAAGCTCTTAATATTTTAGGAATGGCCATTCTTGGATCTTTTTTGCCTAAGATTACTAATTGATTCATAGCTGATGCTCGAATTAGTAACTGAGGACTCTCCAATGCTCTTATCATTACATCACAGAGAAAGTGATCTGGTAATTCTTGATCATCAGGGATGTCCATGACTTTTAGGAGAGCTGGATCAATTTTATCCTCATTTTCTGGACTCATGACAAATAACACCTATAATTTGCTTTTTTTTTCGTTTCTTAACTATATGTATGAAATCTAAAAAGTTCGTTTTACCTAATAAAAAACTTGAAGATAAGAATTCTATTAAGTCTTTTTAAGGTCAATGATTTGTATAAATGTTCCAATAATTTTTATTATATAAAGGATTATTGAAAATATATTATGTCTTCACAGAGCAAAGGAAAATAATTTTCAACCAATCCGAACCTCAACTATTTGTTGTTTTGTACGGAGTTTAGAAGAAAGAAACCTTCCTTCTGTAGAAGAAAGCTCGAACATTAGAGGATTATTTGTCCAAGAACATCGGATGGATGCCCCCTCAAACGATTTATCTGTGAATTCTGGATTTCCCCTAACCGTAACAGGTTCCTGAAACTCAAAACCATTTTCACCCTCTTTTATTTGAAGGAAGAAAACAGATAATGCTATACCACGTTTCATCATACTTGAAACATTTTCCTCCACTTCTATAGCTTGATTTTCAACATTCCAAGTTATTCGGGCACGAATTCGTCGTGGTTCAGGTTGTTCAATATTAATAAACCTCATACCAGTAATGAAAAATCCTGTACGATGCCGACCATCTTCATCTTTCAACCCTTTAACATTGAGATGACTTTCTGTTCCTATTATCGGGTAAATCTCTATTTTTTTTATTTCATCAATTCTAGTCATACTGATCACATTTTTTGTCTCAAACAACTGTCTTTAAGAATGATTCAACATAATCCAAAGCTTTCTCCATGATGGAGATATCGGGAAGTACAACAGAACGAAAATGTTTTTTTCCTAGCTCACCAAATCCACTTCCGAAGACAAATAGAACTCCAGTCTTTTTAAGAAGATCTATGATGAACTGGCGATCATCAATATTCTTTAAGATCTTGGGGAAGGCATAAAAAGCTCCTTTGGGAGGTATAACTGATAGTCCATCCATACTATTAATCCGCTTTGAGAAATAGTTTGCTCTCGTCTTAAGTTTTTTGATAACACCTGGAATATGGTTCATTTCTTTGTTAAGAATTTTACTTACTGCAACTTGAATGGGTGAATTAGCACATAAGCGAATCCGTGATTGTTTGGCTAAAGCTTCCCAAAATTCGGTATAAGATTCGGTTTCATCCTTTAAAATTATCCAGCCAATTCGCCAACCTGGTGAAAGAAGTGTTTTTGATATCCCATTTAGCTCCAATACAGCTACATCAGTTAAAGAAGCGGTGGATCTAAATGTTCCTTCAAAGGATAATAAATCATATATTTCATCAGATATAACTAAAAGCTTATGTTCTCCAGCAATGTCCGCAATACTTTTCACTATTTTTGGTGAGTAAACTGCGCCTGTTGGATTATTTGGATTAATCAACACAATCGCTTGGGTCTTAGGATTAATTTTTTTTCGAATATCTTCGACATCAGGCTGCCAATCATTAGTTTCCTGCGTGATGTACTCAATAGGTGTAACATTATGAAATTTAAAATAAGAAAGATATGTTGGATAAACAGGAGAGGGAACTAAGACTTCTGCTTCAGGAGCCATACTTGCAGCAATAAATGAAATAGCCTCTGAAACACCTGTTGTAACCAAAACATTTTTTGGATCTAATTCTGTTCCCCATAATCTTTTCTGCCTCTTCACAATCTCCTCACGTAATTTAGGATCTCCCGCTGATTCACTATAATAATTCGCTTTATCCTCCATTACAGCTTCAATTAAGGCATTCTTCAAAAAATCGGGAGTATCAAAATCATATTTATCAGGATCGCCAATATTAAAATAATAGAGCTTTTTCCCTTTTTTTTCAACTTCTTTCGCTGTTACTATTATGTCTCGTATTGCATATTTAATGTTAACTACGTTAGGAGAGAGTTTCACGGAAAAACCTACCTTTTCTGCCAATATATGAATATCAATATTTATTCAATTCAGAAATTTGCACAAGAACATCGTAAGGTGGTTAATCAGGTCTTTTAGCCAACATTCTTAATTAATTTATGGAACAATGAATTTAAAGTTTTTAGTTAGTTTCATCTTTTTTTGAACCCCAAGCTTCATATCAGAAATTTAAATTGAAAATAATTTCCATATAATACCAAAAATACTTTTAATCTTGGTATTATTCAAACTATTCCCTTGAAGAGTACTAAAAACTTGACTTTCGATTGAGAAATAATATATTAATTTGAATTTTTTAAGTTGAAACATTGATCTAGTCAAGAATCTTAGTTTGGATGCTTTTTTTAATTTTTAAATAATAAGGATGATTAATAATAACCACTGAAGATTATGGATAAAGAAGGTGCTTCGTTGAGTACTGATGTTGAATCATTGTCTGTTCTTATCACCTCCATTGTAGACCTTGGAGCTAAGATTTGTGTTCTTTCAGATATTTCAGGATTACCTATCATTACTCGTTCACGAGTAGTCACCGAGGATGCCGAAATTGCTCTAAGTGCTCTTAGTAGTCTCGTTATATCAACTGGAGACACCATTGCACGAGAGTTAACTGGAAATTTTGTCAATATGTCTGTTCGAACTACTGGAGGATTATTACTTTCTACTGTTATTGACTCTAATCCAAAAGTTATGTTAACAGCTATTGTAGACGAGAATCTCGAAACCACAATCATCCACGAGATGAAGCGTTTGCAACCTATTATCTCAAACGCTATTGAGGGAGTTGCTATTGAAATTAAAGAGCGAGATAGATTAAAAACTCCTGATCAACACAAAATAAATACTTTTTTTGATTCGCTCGCTTTGAAAGTTAATCAAGCTGTTACCTCACAAGATCTAGTTAGTATCATTCGCGCAGCAAAAGAAGATTTATTCACATTAGTCAATTCAGGCACAATTTCGTACGAAATGAACCGATTTGCTCTTAATTTAAAAGCATTAACTCGTAATAAGTCATTAGATCCAGATTCTCTTTTAAAAATCAAGAAAGAATTTATTGTGGGCATTGAAGACTGGAAAAAACGTTTATTGCCTGAATGAATTCATGCAGCGGCAACTATGAATCTTATTTTAAAAATAACTAAGTTATAATGCATTAAATATAGTATAGCTACACTATGGGATTAGTAACATACATACTAGAAAAAAGATGTTTTTGAGCTCTCCATTGTCTGCCTTGGATTTCTATAAAATTTCACCCATCCATAAGCTGACTTCAGCTTATGACCTGACTTCAGCTTATAAATTACTTCAACTTATACCCCATTCACATACTTTTAAGCAATAACCTCTAATAAGTGAATCATCCTGTCAAACTAAAAAACGGCAATTAGGACTTTATTTTCGCAAAAAAAAGAATTAGTCATAAGGGAAAACTTAAATAAAAAAACGTGTTATTGTTACACACAGAAAGGAAAGGCTTACTTTACTTAATTTTTTATGGTCATTGCACCAGCCTTTTCTTTCCACCTTTTCTCCAATATTTTTGCCCACTAGCGTTTTTCCATACGAATCATAATTTTTAGCTTTACTTGACAATATAGTTTATGAAATTTCAACAGTGTTTAGGTTAATATTGAAGCATCGCAGCAAAAAGATTTTTATCGGATTTAACGGTTTAAATCTGATACCGTCTGGCTTTTTTATTCTATTAATCATTTCGTTACTTAAGTAGAACCATCTATGTTTGGTTTTATTTGAAAGTTCAGATTATAATAATTTTAATACTAAATTACTTTATAATACTTCATCCTTTTTCCAAAAATTAACTTGATTAGAGCTGTTAAGAGATGTTATTCAGCTGATAGCCCTTGAACAAATGTCATAATAGCGTTAGCGTTGTCTGTACTCTCACGTTGAATCCCACAACTTTCACAAATTTCATATTCAAAATCGTGGCTTTTCCCCCAATACGTAATCTTATAGAAACCCTTCCAGTATTTCCCTCCACATTCACAACTTCTTCCAGGAATTTCTGTAAATGCTGTTCCCATCTTTCTTATTTGACCAACTACTTTCCGCATATAAATAGAGGGATTTCCTATTTTATGTATCGATTCTGGATCAAATCGTGTTTCAAGAAAAGTCATCTCCGATATTGAAGAAAATTCGTTTATAAAATCTGTTTGAAGTAAGGTTGGAGTTAGAATTCCATTAGTAGCAAAGATGAAGTGTATATTCTCTAAATCTCCTTCTTGAATGCTTGATAGGCTATCATTAAGAATCATATCTCCAGAGAAGTGAGCAATCAATTCATCAGATTCTACTGATTTTAAAAAAGTCATTTTGCTATTTGAATCGAGTGTAAAAATATCTGCAACTTCTCCGTCTATTAAAGGAATAAGAGGTTTTATATCATTTCGAGAAGCCAATGGAGTAGGAGTACGGGACATTACATGATGAGCAATACGATGTCCATTTGTTTTCAAAAAATCTATGATAACTCTAAGATACAAGAATCGTTTACGATCAGTAGAGACTCTTTTTGATTCAAACATCTACCTTACTTCCTTTAAGGATTATTTAATTCTTGATGGTATTTCAACAGTTGCTTTCAAGAACACTTGTTTTACTGAAAGTGAATCATCGCTTAATTAAATTGTGGTATTATATGGATTATGACAACAACATCTGAATCAAAGAATTTCAAGAATCGAATTTAATAGATGAATATAGTCATCGAGAGTATATTGGTAATTTCTCGATAGAGAGTAGTCAATAAAATCATCTGGATCAATATAAGGTATTAAATCTCGAATATCATTAGAAATGGTTACATTTTGCTTGTAATCTTTCATCCGTTTGGCCCATGGTTCATTTAATTTCTTATTTGGTATTAAGATTCCAATTCTTGGATGATCAACTGGTACTTTGGATTTCAAGTCAAAATTGCTTGTTTTTCTCCTCAAATTTCTACGAGTTAACCGTTTCATGCTAGCGGATGGAATCTGCTTAGATTGGAATATTCTGCAAATTCTTTTTATAGAAAAAATTAGTTGAACCCGATTGTATCCCTCAAAAGTAAGAATATTCATACCATGCAAGTAAGAGAATTTATCATCGTAATCTGGCCCGTGTGGTGAGTAGAAATGCTGAGTAACTCCATGTCTTCGAAGAAAATCTAGCGTAATAATATGAATACAAATCTTCAACTTATAACTATCATTTAACTCTTTTATTAGGGTCGTTGTCCATCCAAATAACTGACTGACTCTGCTATTAATTTGTTGATTAAATAAGTACTCTTGAAATGTTGAATATGGAGAGTTTCCTTCTTCTTGTTGCTTGATTCTTCTCTTTCGATCATCGACAAAATCAATAAAGACGCACTTTAATTTTTTCACGATGATTTCCCTCTAAGAAAACCATGACAATATTAAAATTCAAAAACATTTCTCATTAAGACAACATTTTTTTATCTGAACTCTAAAGAAGGAATTAGTAAAATCTAAAAAGGTTTTATCATGCCCCTAAAGAACTTTTCAAAGGGTTTCTTGGTTGTTGGTGGAGAAGTGGGACCTATAGTAAAGTCTCTTAAAGAAAAGTTACCAAAAGTGCCAATAGGAGCGGTTGACATCCTAGGAAACCAAGAAACTAGATTTTTCTCTGATTGGGCTTTTTCTGTTGAAAAGCAAGCCTTAGACACTTCTATTCTACGTCCCAAGCATCGGGATATTATTGACCTTCTTTATGAATTAACAAAAGTTATGTTAGAAGATGTGGAATTTGATTTACTAATTCCTCTTTCTCCTCTTCATACAAAGCCCAATTATATTCGACAATTATCGCAAGAAGTAAATATAGCTTTCTCAAACCTTTCTTCGTTAAAAATAACTTCGTCTCCCTTCAATTTTCTAACAAAAATGTTATCTGATTATCCTGAGATTTTTCCTCCTAAATCTTCTTGTACTGAAGCAATTGATTTCTCAACAAATGATTTTCCAATTATATTAATTGCTGAATCAGATATAAACATATTTTATTCTGAGGATTCTTTGATTTCCATACCCAACCATAAAGACTGCTTCATTTTTCCTATTTCTCAAATACACTGTGCATTTTTTGTAGCCTATCCCACCTTTTTTCATTTTATTGGATTGCAAACCCTTTCGCCTCCTTATCATCACACATTTTTCTCTGATCAGCTTGAAAAAAACGCACTAATTCCGTTTTCTACGAAAACTAATTTCTCAGATAAGGAGATTTCTTCTCTATGTTCATCAATTATTAGACAATTAAAACTAAATGGCTTAATCACAATTTATTTCAGTATCGTAGAAGAAAAATTTTTTCCAATTTCTTGTACAGTTTTACCTGATGAAAATTTCGAAGTTTGGGAAAATCAATTAGAGGTAACCCTTGTTCCTTTTCTTGTATCAGCTAATTTTGACTTAGACATGCAATTATTTGCATCAAAATTTGC
Source organism: Candidatus Hodarchaeota archaeon (assembly GCA_048887065.1). Classification (GTDB taxonomy): domain Archaea; phylum Asgardarchaeota; class Heimdallarchaeia; order Hodarchaeales; family Hodarchaeaceae; genus Hodarchaeum. Next base: position 4,277 of record JBHLKC010000086.1, on the reverse strand, counting down.
ATACAAAATTCCAATATATACTCGTGATCCAATAAAAGTTCCTGTCATTCCGAAGAAATATGCCAGTCAAAGAAATGTACCAGGAGTGATTTCCAATCCTGAATATCCATTGTGTGCTGTCACAGGATCAGGATCAACAATATCAAATGTTCAAAAACAACTCAAACAAAAAAAGGCTAATCTTATTAAGATTTTAGACACGTATTTTTAGATATTCATAAGCGGACTCAAACCATTTTTTCAAGAATTAAATTGTCTAAGAAAAAGAAGCCAAAATTTTCTGAAATTCGAATCATTAAACTCCAAATTTGACTCTTGATTGGGTGGTAAGTTATAGGGAGTAAAACCAGATTAAATTTCCATTTAGAACTATTAAAATACAATAAGGTGACCATAGAAAACAATATAGAACGTTTTGGAGTGAAAATAAAAGGAAACCTTTAAGAATCTAATTTTCTCAAAGAATCTCAGAAGACTGAGGGTTAGATGTGGTCGGCTCGGACATATCAAATAATTTCGCAAGAAGTGCATTTAAAAAATGCAATCCTGAGCTTGCTTTTCGGTTTTATGGAAGTAATGGTAAAGTTATAGCGACTATTTCAAATTTATCCGAATTAATCTCGACATTATCTGAAATTCCCTCAACTATCGCTCAGTTTCATATTTTTCGTGAAACAACTAAAGATATTTTTGAACAACGACATTTGAATGGACCTGTTGTACGTTCAGACATTGCTCTATGGATAAATTATGTTTTAGAAGATGTAGAACTATCACGAAGGGTTTATGAGATTGGAAAAACCGAAAAAAACGCAAAGAAATTGAAACAGAAAATCATTAAGATTCTAAAAGAGCGTGAGAGAGAATTAATTGAATTAATTCGATCTCCATAAGACAAACAAGTTTTCTTAAGTCCATTTAGGTTTTTAATTCATTCCCTAAACTTTGAAAAATATCTAAAATACTTCAACCTTTAAACGTTTACTAGGATGAAGATAAACCAATGTCCTTTTTTCGACAATTATTTCGTAGAGATCCCAAACTTGACCTTTCAAAAGGTCAACAGGCATTCAATCAAAGAAAATACAAGTTAGCTCTAAAATTATTTGAAAATGCATATAAACGATTTGAAAACATTGAGATGAAATTAATCGCCTTAGATAATGCAGCGCTATCTGCAGAAAATGCTGGATTGTTTGAAAAAGCGAGTGAGTTCTACTATCAAGCTATTCTAAAGAAATTGACTAATAATGAGTATCAGACCAAAGAAGTAATGCAGGATATTGAGCGAGCTATTCAAACAATTCGCCAGAGCCAAAAACCTCCCATCCCCATTAACAAGTTATTCTTTATGAAATTTCTAATAATCCTTTCCGAAAAAAAATTTGATAAACTGACTTCATTTTATAATAAGCTTAAATTGGATATTTCAGATGAATATAGAGATGCGATATACAAAACTTGGGATTTGATTCATTCACCGGATACTTATTTGAAGAGGGCATCTATTCCAAATGCAATACTTCCAGAGGAATTTGATACCATTAAAAAGGAAGCAGAGAAGATAATGCAAAGATGTTCCTTATGCACTGTTCTTTTGAAAGTAGACGATCATACTGAGCTTATCCAGAAAGGTGATGAATTTCCTTTATCAACCTCACTCACAGCACACGCACCTTTGTCCATATCATCAATTAATTTGAAAACAGGAACTAAGGGAAGAGTATTATCATCAACGATCCCTGAACTCCCCTTAAAAATGAGTACAGGTGAAAACTACTCAATTGTCTTCTCTCTTACACCCAATTTACCAGGAGAATGGTCAATAGGGCCCATTTTCATCAAATATTCTATTCCATCTGAGTCAGGTGAATACACAGTTACTTCAGAACCTTATTCTATCTTGATTGAAGAAGCCGCTCCTGCTTTGAAGATTTCTATGGAATCTGAAACAATAGAGGAGGATTTTGATTACTTAATAGTCATCTCTGTTGAAAATATCGGAAGAACAGTCATTCAAAATGTAAAAATTCAGACTGAAGTGCCAGAAGAAGTAAAAATACATGAAGGGACAAATGAGAAATATATTAGCTCACTCGTTGAAGGTGAAATTTTCCAGTATAACTTACGTGTTCAGTTTGCTCTTGATCAAACACATTTTGATGGTCATTTAATCAGAACGTATGGTTTCATTGAGAATGATAAGAAAATTTCCAAGTGTTCGATTAAGTTGGGTGGGAAATAAATTTGAAATTTTCTTTAAAAAAGAACACATGGCTAAATTTCTAAAATAATCCAGTAATCTTTACATAAAATTCTGAATTCTTCTAAGAGCCACCAATTCGCCCTTAAGTTTATTGGCGTTTGCATAATAGAGAGTTTGTCTCATATCTTGGAGACAGGGACGTTTTTCTACATATTCATTATCCAATAGTCGTTTTAAGGCATATCTTACTGAACGAGTGGAACAGGATACTCTTGCGACAATTTCTTTTGAGCTGAGAGGCCCTTCTTCAATAATCACGTTATAGACTTTTTTGCAAGATTCAGGTAACTCGACTTCTTCTAAAATGGTCTCAGGCACCCTAAAAATCTTCCTTAGATGGTGAAAGCTCTATTATTATTCCTATTTATACAAATTTAAATAAGTCCTTGCATATCGGCAATTTGTCAGCTAGAGTAATATTTTAAATTATTTTAAATAAATTACGATTGGATGAAATCCATTTTTTAACTTGGACGAAGACCCAATCTAGTGATAAATGTCGAATAATAAGCAAAACAATTGACTGATTCCTTCTCATCTAATGTCACTGAGGAATGGACAATCCTGTTACGCAAATTCCGAAAATGAGCAATTTTTCTATCACTAGGAAGATCAAAACCTCTTTTTCGGAGTTCTGTGACTTGAGTCTGGAATTCGGGTTTAGATTGAATGTTTCCAGAAACTAATTGCAGAAAACGTGTCGATAACAGATTTTTAACAGATGCATCAGCTTTAATAACAAAGAGCTCGTAATTCTTTTCTTTAAATGCGTGTTTGGCCTGATTCCAGAGAACCCTAACATAATTGATGTTTTTATTTGCTTGATTAGAGTCTATTCCTTTAAAAGAAATTTCTTTATCTGAAGTCTCCTTATAGTTTTGCACTACATATGATATTCTACTGACTATTTGTCTATAAGTAATATAAGAAGAAACATTTATAAAAAGAACCATGATCACTAGTAATACCGTTGGTAACGCCAATGCAAGAAGTAGGTTAGTTAGGCTCAAAATATCAAATGGTAAAAAATGGCTTGAAAAGAAGATATAAGAAACTATATTCACAAAATCAAAGCAAAAAAATCCAACTAGAAAGTAGATAGCATACTCTAGCCTACGACTAATTCGCTTTGAAAAAACTATTGTTTCAATTTCGGAAGATTCTACAAAATTGAGTAATGAATATGTTGGGATTGGTATACTCGCCACTTGTATTAATATTGACCTATCAGGAACCTCTTTAATCTTGAATATGCCACGAAAACTATCTTTAAAGAGTTTGTACGTTTCTTGCAAAGAAGTAGGTAAATTCCAATGATCGACTCGATACCATTTTCCTTTAGAATCTAAATATATAAGATAAGCTGGTAGGGCAATTAATAAACATATACTAATAAAGATTGATGGCAGTTCTAAAGTGAATGGCCGTGCTCGCTGATATTTAAAATGAATAGTGAAAATTCCTTCGACTTCAGGCGCAATGGTTATGACCAAATAATAATTACCTTCATTCAAAGTTTGTGTAATATTGAACTCTCCATCATTATCTTGCAACTGTTCTATAAAAGAGAAAAGAGGTTTCTGATACCCTGTATCATAAATTGCTACCTCTGCAAGATCAAGTATAAAATTTGATGTAGGATTTTCCTCAACAATTCTGATAAAAACATTAGATCTAGTTAAATTCACTTGAAACCAAAAAAACCACTTTTTTTGGGAATCAAATCCCGGGGGATTCACGTTTATATAGACGGTTTTGTTAAATGGAAGTTTTCCTGCTGTTTCAATGCTATAAAAATCTTTTTCTGCAAGAAAGGATATGTTATATATACCTAGAGGACTGGTTATTCGTGCTTTATGCATAATCCGAATAATATAATTGTCCTCGGCTAAAGCATTCCAAGAAAAATTGTAATTCGGCAAATCAGATTCTTTGAATTCCTCTGAAGGGAGAACTGGATTATTTGGAGTTGTTTGAGGATAAATAGTTATTGTTGCTTCATGTAGTACAG
>JBHLKC010000085.1:0-11813 GCA_048887065.1 Candidatus Hodarchaeota archaeon | reverse complement strand
TTAACTGCAGCTTACATTAAAGATTATCTTAAAGATGTCACAATTCTCCAGCTTCTCGATTCAGAACCTGATATGCCTCGACCTCCTTTTATAGAAGATGTGACGGAGTTAGATTTGTCAGAATTACTTGCTAGAATTGAAATTATAGAAAAATGGAAAAGAGAATCATTAATATTCCTAAAAAATAAGGTAGAGGCTTTAAACTTTCCATTGATACCAGGGGAGGTTCCAGTTGACTTAAGAAAAGAAAAGACAAGTCTAAGCACGCAATTAACTGGAACTGCAGCTTCTAGAAATTCTATTGCTGCTTATAAAGCCTACTTAGAATTTAAAAGAACAATGGCTTCTTCAAATAACCTCATGATTGAGGAAACTATGAAACAAATAAAATTAATTGAAACGATTGATCAATCGTCAATGAAGTATTTTAAGACAGTAATTGGATCAGCTCCTATATTTGAGATTCCTTCAGATCTTGGAGCTCTAGAATATTCAGAACTATTAGAACTATGGTTCCGTCTTAACTCATACATTAACAAAAGAAAAGAGCTAATTCAATTAAAATGTCAGGAAATTCTCTCTGGCTGGTCCAAACAGTATAAATCATTACCCTCACACTATTTAAATATCTTTAATCCCCTTTTTCTAATTTTTGATCAAGCTTTTAATGATTTAAGTCAACCATTAGACATTGAAACTGCCCTTAGCAAATATGAATTTTTCTTAAACAGCGCCACTGATAAAGCTCAAGAAGGTCTTGAAAAATTAAAGGCGCTTTTCTACAATAAAGTGACAGTTAGTCTTCCACGAATAACAGAAGTGATGGGAGAGGTTTCTCCAGAAGTCCATAAAGTTTATAGTTTTTTAGAAAGCACCTTATCAGCCAAAGATCAAACTCTTGAGTCAATTCACCGTCTGATTGTAGAAACTATCCATGATTATGAGTATGTACTTCTTGCTAAACTAATGGAACTATTGTCTATAGCAAGTAAGAATCTCCTAAGAAGAATAAGTGAGTTACAAGCTCATGGTATAAATCTACAAAACCTTGTAGGTGAACAGGTAGAAGTCTTTTCTCAACTAATTCAAGCTGACTCCTCTGATATGATGTCAATAGAGATGATCACACAATCATTTGTTGAGTTAGATAAAATTATCAAAAATGAAAGTCTTCAAAAATCATTATTTGAGATTATTGAATCGAAAAATACAATGGCGGGGCGAATCCTTGATCTAGTGCAGGCTTTCGGTTGGAAAAACGCTTCCCAAAGCTTAATGCCCTCTGTTGTAAGGATTAAGCAAGCAAGAAGCGCAATACAGTTTTGGTCTTTTGATCTGATCGCAAAGTCTACAATCGAATCAATTGAGGCTTCAAAATTGTTATTAGAATCATTACGAGTCTTAGAGAATCAGAATTATGAAATATATATTAATGAACTTATGAATGATCAAACTATTCCATATTACAAAAGTATTCAGGCTGTCTTTGAATTCCAATTGGACAAATGCTCTAAGGAAATATTTCCCCTAAAAAACCTAATTACTTTACGTGAGCAATTACAAACTGAGACAGATTTAAACAATATCTATGATATTTTGACAAAAATTTCGAAATTAAAAACACAATGGCAAAAGGAATTTCTACCGTTGATTTCAAAGTGGCATCGCGTTCTATTTCTTTTTATCTCTGATTATATTCCCACTAAGGTAAAAGAAGAAAAGATCACATTTCTTGCCAATACAAAACGTGAAATAGAAGAGACATATAATTATAGCCCAATGATTCAATATCTAACTTCAGCGGTTGAGCTTTATATATCGAATAAATAGGAGGATCAATCATGTCTTATAGAGAAGCAGATGTTTTTATTATAGGTATGGGAGAATGTGGATCAAATTTAGTAGGATCATATATTCAACGAAGTAAATATAAGACAGGATCATCACGTATTCGAGAATATCTTATCATGAATACTGATAAAACAGATCTAGTCAAAACACGTACAGAATACTCTATTCCAAATAGAAATACCTTGTTATATTCCGACGAAGAAATTGGAGTTGGTGGGAAATTCAAAGAAGGCCATGATCTCGTTAATAAAAATCAAGACCTGATCCTTAATCAGCTGAAAGGATTGGGGTATGAGGGTGTGTCAGGATTTATAATATTGACTAGCCTTGGTGGTGGAACTGGATGTGGAGGGGCTCCTGCACTAGTAGAACTTTTACATAAACAGTTTTCAGAAGAAAGAAGAATATTCATTTATATTTTCGGTGTTCTACCTTTCGAGAATCAATCATCAGAAGCAATAAATTCAATTTGGTCTTTATCTACCCTTTTGAGAAATCAATTAGAACCCAATAAAGGGCCTAATCTCATTTTTCTTTTGTCAAACAAAACAATGCTCAAAAGGGTTATGGATTGGAGAGCTGGACGAGCAAGTGGATTATTGGACCAAACTTTAGGTATTGATGCTGGAGATTTGGCATCAAAAGAAGAACAACTGCGAACAGAAACAGATTTGGAATTCACACAGCTAGTCAACCCACTGGCATTGCAAACTATTGAAGCAATTCTTTCACCGAGTATTCAAGAACCTGGTAAGAAAGTTATGCCTACAACAGATCTTGCAGACTATTCTAGACGATTAGATCCTGTTGTAGTTCCATGTTATTTCGATGAAATGTATTTTCTTCCTGAACATGGGCGTATGGATAAACAATTTGCTCTAGCTGCAAAATATGCTGTTAACCACTGCTCTTTAACTGATATTGACAAAAAACCTCATGCAGGTTCTGTTTACTCCATATTTACTGGAAAAAAGGATATTGCTAAGCTTGAATATTCTGCGTACTTAAAAAAGATATTAGCGCCTTATCTTGTTAAAGGGGGTTCAATTCAACCATCGTTTGTAGCTTATGATGATCCCAGTTTTGAAAAATCATCGATTCTATTACTTTTTGGCCTCCCTCGCATCCCAGAATTAAGGGATGTTTATAATGATGCCTCAGATTTAATTGCTTATCATGACGATTCTAAATCAACGATTAAACGAGGTTGGTTTGAACGATCCAAAGGTGTCACGCAAGAAGATCTTCAAATCGCAATGGATGATGTTCAAAATCTCTTTGGTAAATATATGACTAAAGAAGAAGAACAGGACAATCCTCCATAAAAAATGAACTTCAAACAAGGAATTCAGTCTTTTTCAAGCAACGACAAATAGTGCTGCAATTCAGATTCGGTTTTCTCTTGCTCCTCTGTAGGTGAAACATCAGTTATTGGTATAGAGGGCATTGATGGTGCTCCTGTTTCTGTTAAATTACTAATCATTGAATGGATGATCCGTCCAGCAAAATCTATTGCCCCTTCAGACTCAATGGGAAGTTGCATGGCTTCTTTAAGCAGCCTCCTTAATTGGGAAATTGTTATAGATTCTATAACATTCACCTGGCCAATAGGAAAGCCTCGTTGGATAAAACTTATTATAAATCCTTTTGTACCTCTTGTTACTTCGAAAGCTACTTTCTCACTGTCAGGAATTCGAAGGTAATTTCCATCGACTTCAACTTCAATAGGAATGACAAAATCTACTGTATCAGCTAAATATCCTTTTTCTTTCCGTACCTTTTTTGTTATCACATCACCTGTTGAGATTAAATTTTTCCCCACGAGTTGTCTTAAGGACTCATGAATAATTTTTGCAGCAAAATTCATTGATGAAATACCATCTTCAAAAAATCCCAATCCTATCATGTTAAGTTCATATGCTAAAAGGTAAAGAATTTCTTCAGGAGAAATTTGGGAAGAAACAATAGAATTACCGATTATTTCTTTATTTCCAAGAGGACTTTGAATATATAGTGTTAAACGGGCGTTTAAAGCATCTTCATGGATCAAATCTATCTTAAATGCTAGCCCTTCTGTATTAGGTATAGAAATAATCCCGTCCATGCTTTCTGCTTCAATAGGAATTTCTAGCTTAGCTGTAGGTTTCTCTATAACTATTTCCTCTTTAACTTCCTTTTTCTCTATTTTTTCTTCTTTTGGAATTAAATATTTCTTTACAATGTTTCTGATGCTCATTTCAGGCTTTTCAGTTGCTAATACAAGACATGTAACAATATCCTTTTCTTTTAACTCATTCTTCATATACACAGAGAATAATTCTAAAATTTTATCAAAACCTAATAATTTAAACTTCTCTTCTCCTTGTTCCTTTTTTACAAAAGGTAGATACTTGAGGAAAATATCTAAACATAAAGATATTGGAATACCAGAAGAAGCTGCCATTTCAAATACGCTTGAATACCCCGAATTAGCTATTTCTGTTGCTTCATCTACTTTTATCCGATAAAATTCAATCAAATGACTTATTTGTTTGTTAATCCTGTCTGATTCAACATCAATTTCACTTTTAATTGGTGTTTTCAAAGTACTGGATTGAGGGTCTTCGATGGTAGAAAATGTGGTTTCTGTGAAATCTTTAGAGCTTATTTCTTCCAAAATAGGTTCATCAACTCTATCAATATGAGTAAGTACAGTTTCGGAGGAAGATTCTTCATTAGCAGCTTTTCCCAATAAAACAGAGTCAGTAATAACTTCACCTGGCTGTATAGTTGCTTTTTTCATTAATGATTGTAACTTCTCTAAAGTAGCTATATCACCAGCAATTTTAGGTTTTGGAGTGACTTCTAATGGCTTAGCTTCCCCAATCACAGTCTCTCGTAATATCATTTCAATTCTATGGTATTCTTCAATTACACCAATTTCTCGACCTTGGACAAATTCACTTTTTGCCATCGATGGCATTGTTAGCTCAATTATTCTGCCAAACGCATCTATGATAGTTTCAGGCCGATAAATTGTAGTCCTAAAGAATAGTATCCTCTTAGATTCCCATTCTATTTGAAATTGCTCTTTTAATTGTTCATGAATTGACTCGTAATTAGGAGAATTTACTACCAAGTCATTCTTATGCAAAAAAACAAATATTTCAGCTTCAGGTGAGAAAACCTTCAATTTTTCCAGACAAGAAATAAAATACTGAATAGCATTATTTCGTGTCGTACGATTCGCAACATCTATTAAGAAAATGAACACCTTAACGTTACTAAATACGAAAGGACTAAAGCTACTTAAGAAACGTTTTAGGAAAATTTTCTGCCCTCCTAGGTCGACAATGGTTATAGGTTTATCTCCAATTATAATCGACATTCTTTCATAATTTATTGTTGCAGATAACTGCGTAACATCCATTGTTTGTTGTTTAAGGAAGAAAATCCTCTTTACAGCTGTTTTTCCTGCCTCACTAAGTCCAGCTATCAATATCTTATAACCTAGTTGTGCTGCAATCTCTGAATCATCCACCCAGTGTGACATTTCGTATTAATCCTTTGTTTTTTCAAAATATATTTCTACTATCATAATGATAGATAACTTTTTGAGTTATCTCAGAGTTATAGGTTTTTAAAATATATTGAATATTAAATTCGATTTTTTTTAGAGAACAAGGAATTTCCTTTAATTTGAGAGAGATTATTTTTTACTCAGAATAGAAGCTATTTCATTGTACTTTTGTGCCTCAAAATGCTCTCCAAGGTCCAGTAAACAGGTTGACAGTATTTCATATATCCGATAATCAAACACATCAATTGATTTGGCTTTTTTCAAGATTGAAATGGCATCCTGAGGTTGATCCATGGAAAAATAAGACACTGCAATTGCTAACCAATTGTTCAATTCTGATGGATTCCTACTCACCATCTCTTCAAGAATCATTAAACCTTGTTGAAACTCTTCCCGTTGAATTAAAATAGTTCCAATAATATGAAGAATTTTATTAGGCTGAGGATATGTCTCAATGATGGAAGAAAAAGTTTGGAAATTGTTTTCGATGTATTCAGTAGCTTCTTTTCTATTATGAACACTAGAATGAGATAATAAATTCAAGATCTTTTGGACAAAAGGTAAATACCTTGGGTAAGTGAGATTAAGTTCTTTATTAATAAACTTCCATACTTGGTTTCGAACTACATAATTTGGGTCATCCAATTTTGCAATAATTTCGTCTAATACAAATTCGTTTTCAGGTTCCTTAATATTCAGATGAGACAATAAAACAGAAATAGCATTAATCCGAGTATCTTCGTATGTACCATTAACGTGGTCAACCAATGCGTGCAAATTGTCGTTCATTACTTTATTTGATTTTTGTTGATTTTTATTAAAAAAATTCCAGGCATAATTTCGAATTTTTAGTATTGAATCATCTAATAATTGCTGAATAATAACATTGTTTAATTTTTTAAATTGTGGTTGTAAGAAATCAATCTCTTTTTCGATCTCTTCTAAAAAGCATTCTCTTAAAGCAGCATACTGCTGTCTCATAAGAGTAACAATCTTTTTGGGAGTGTCTAAATCGATTCCTTGGTTAAAAATTTCTAAATACCCAAATTTATTATTAATTCCTTTTATGTGCTGTGATAAAATCTCTTGAAATTGTTTTTTGATTTCAGCAATTAGTGGGTGATCAACTTTAGTTATAAAATCAAATTTTCTTTCTAAATCTATCCATTTTTTGAACCTAGCATCATCATTTGCGATGTCAAAATATAATTTCATACTTTCTTCAGTAAAATCCAATGTGGAGTTATCGATCACAATGTTTGACTTCTGATCATCTGTTGAAGCAAAACGACCTGTTATAGGATCTATTATAAAATCGATAATTATATCTTGGAAATTAAAATCGGAGGGTAAATCTTCGCTCTCATTCTTTACATAATAGACTAGATATGGAATAAGAGCTCTTTGAATATCCCATTGACCTTGATTTATTAAACTGATGAGAATTTGATGATCAATAGAACTATAAACTTCTTTATATTGACTAAGAGTACTTAGAATTGTGATTCTTAGATTATGATCAATATCCTCTGATAATAATCGTATGAATCGGTCACGAATAGAAGTACTTCTATTTAACAATTTTAATTTATCTGATGCTTTACAGACTTGTATTGCTGATGAAGGATATAATTCATGTAATTTCCTAGATAACTGGGTTAAAAAGTGATGTGCTTCAATAATAAGTTTCTTATTGTCTGTAATGGCATCCCAGACATATGAGAGTATAACAGGGTCTTCATCCTCTAATAATGGTTTGAAATTTTCAAGTATTAGATTACTATTCGAAATCCATGCTTTCTCATAATTACTTATAAACTTACATACATTTAAACGAATATCTGACTGTGAAAAGCTAAGCATACCAAGTATTGTAGGAATAAACCTTTGTATCTGTGAATCAGAAAATCCTTGTCTTAATTTAGTTAGAGTATTCCACGCCTCTTCCCTAACTTCGAGATTCCCATCAATTAAACGCTTCATAAGAATTTCAAGAATTTCTGATGAGTATTTTTCACTCGAAAAAGAAGTTATTAGTTTCTCAATTTGCATTATTGCTTCTTTGCGAACAATCCATCTCTCATCCTCTAAAAGTTGAATCACTCTGATTTTCGCTTCATTTTTATTTTCTAAAGAATTAAATCTTTCACAGATGATTGCGCAGGAAACTTTTCTTACCTGCTCATGTGGATCGTCAGTTAAATCAAGGATTTTATTTAATATGTATCGATACTTATTCCTTCCGAGATCCAATTGTTGATTTAAAGATATTGCAGAACCCTCCCGCACCTCCCAATTTTCATCATCGAGAGCTGCAATAAGTAATTCTAAAAACATACTATTTTTTTCATCTTGTAAAGGTAATAAAAATGGTAATACTTGACAAATATTTCTTCTAACTTGCCATGCAGTATCCCAGAATAACCCAACAATCCTATCCCAAAATTTAGAATTTAATGGATGTTGACCAAGAGTACTAAGGATTAATCCCTTTATCGCGATTTTTTGTACTCTCCAAGATTCATCAATAACCCTTTGTTCGAAAATGTGGATAATTTTGTCTCTATATCGTAAATCATCTATCATCTGTACCAATATTTCACATACTAATCTTCTAACCTCTCGATCCTCATCATTAACTAGAATTAATAAGGTGTTTAACGCATTAGAATTGAATATGGTTGGATTGTTCCAAAACAACCAACAAATAACCTTTTTTGTATCAGATGGTATATTCTCTTTTTCTTTTGCAATAATATCTAATACTGAATTCAGAAATTCAGGATCCTGTTTGAGAATATCTCTTAAGACAAATGTCATAAAGCCTTGGGCATAATTTGTTTCACTATTTAATAAATTCATCACAAACTGAGTGGATAGAGACTCTTTATCAAGTAAAACGAATAATTTCAAACAACGAAACATTAATTCATTTGAATTTTCTTTATTGCTCAATGTTTCAGTTAACAGATTACTTAGAAGAATGTGAGATTCAGGAATGTACTTCACAACAAAATTTAATATTTCTTCTGTTTCATCTCGGAGATGATAATTTTCGTGATTCAATAAGTAAAAAGCTTGGGTCAAAATTTCTTTATTAAGGAATAAATCATCATCTGCGAGACATAATTTAAGCGCTTTTTGTTGTCTTTCATGAATGTTACTCTGGAAGTCGGAAAGAACTTCTTCTACTACCATCTTACTATATTCCTAATTTTATTTTTTTTGAGTATGAAGCACTATATGATTTGATAGAGAAATTATTTTATTATAAATGGAGGGACTGATTTCTCCTGAAATCCCATTCTTTGATAATAAACAAAAAATCGTTAAGCCATTTTCTAGAAAATAAGATATTGAAACAAAACCTTTGGCTTCAATTGTTATGATTTTATTTTTTTGATCATCACTTAAAATTAGCTGTTCTACTGCAGCATCAAATAAATTCTTGGCTTCTTCTCGTGATATTTCAGAAATCCTATTATTATTCTTAACTAAAACAAGTTCAACACCCTCAAACGTTAAAAGTTGTATCTGGTCAATACAACTTTGATTTCGTTGCATAAAATCCTCTAAAATCGACGTGACATTCTCTGGAAGTTGAATCATTTTAGAAAAAATGTCTCCAATCGTTCTAAACATTGATTCGGAAAATACTGATGTTTCATAAAACTGGATTTTATGCGAAAGATCCGAAATAAGGTAGCTCTTAACCGTATTAGAAATTTTATCGATATATTGATCTGGTACAAGATCAATTTTATGGAGGAAAAAGTAAATTGATGCTTTGGAACTATATTGATCTAATTTCTCTAATGCGAGTTCCAAGTAGTACCTAGCACGGGAAAAATCAGCTACTTGGAGAGCTTCAATTACAAAAATAAAAATATCTACATCACTAAATATGAATTCAGCTAGATCTCCAGTAAATCGATCCAAAAATCGTGTTTGTCCCCCTAAATCAAATATATTTAATTCAACACCACATAAAATTTTCTTTTTTCTCTGATAATTAATTGTTGCGCTATATCTTTCTCCACGTTGAGGTTTTATCCCTTCTATAACACTATTAATGATTGTAGATTTACCTGATTCCGCCAAACCTAAAATAACAATCTTTTTAGAAAGATTTTGCCTTATAGAAGACATCAACTTTAATTCATATTAATAACTTAATAATATTAACCATTCATCATTTTTTGGATTGATTCAATAAAAAAAGAGAGTCTCTATATTAATAACATGAGATTTAAGCATTTAATTACAACTCGAAATATTTTGTATTCAATATTATTTCACTTTTATATAGGATTTTAAAGACTCAAGATCCTTTTTAACTTGTTTTGAAGGTCTATTTGTTTCTGATGTTCACTAAAACTAAGGATTAACATTTTCTCGATAAATACGGAAGAAATATCTAGTTTGTTTTAAAAAATTTGAAGTTTAAGTAACTCCCAGCTCAATACAATATTACGGTTTTCGAAACTTGACCAACTTGTCACACATTTACAGAAAAGATGAGACTAATCCTAGGTATTGAAACCAGAATATTGTATTCTGTCTGGCCTAGTTCCCTCATTACTCAAATCTACGATCAAAATGCAAATTTAGTCAATATCTCAGAAAGATGGAGAATTGCATAAAGGATGAGGGAAAAAAATTTGACCTTTATTTCACTACAGGCTTGAGATAGGAGACTGTGATAAGCCAGATGAATAAAATGGATTAGATGCGGATTTCTATGGTGACTCGGATATATATTCTTAGAAGTGTGTTTTTCTGTATTTTTTTGATAAATCTGTGGAGTTTAGCTATTTCACTCCAAGAAGAAAATTTTCTTGAATCTGACCATATTATAGCTGGACTTTTCCGAGGAATGGGATTCAAAGGAAAAATAAAAGAGGAATATCATTCTATACCGATACTAAGTAAATATCTTACGAATAAAGGTCAAACAGATGAATTTAATACTGGAGGAGTGCGTTTTAAAAAATCTCAGTATTTTATTCCTGGGTGGGCGGATACACGCTGGGAGTTTCGAAAGAATATAACGATTTTTGCTTCTAAGGTGAGTGCAGATCTGAATAACTTCCCTGTTTATATTGATCTGTTTGATACAGACCTACAACAAGATGCACAGGCCAGTGGGAACGATATATTCTTTACAGATATTCAAGGAAACCTCCTAGATCATGAAATCGAACTGTATGAACGAGTATACAATTCTAGTCATGCACACATGGTCGCTTGGGTCAAGGTTAATATTTCTAGTGCACAAAACACTGTACTATCAATATATTATGGTAATCCAATAGCTGAGAACCAAGAAAATCCAACTGCGGTGTGGGATTCTAATTATAAAGGGATATGGCATTTAAGTGAAAATCCCTCGGATTCTGCTCCCCAGATGAAAGACAGTACATCAAATATAAATGATGGTACGGCTCAAGGTGGGATGGATACTAATAATCAAATAGAAGCACAAATTGATGGCGGATTAAAATTTTACTATGGTAATAATATCAACTGTGGGACTGATTCTAGTTTAGATTTAGTACAAGAATTCTCTGTAGAATTTTGGATTAAAATCCAGAATGAGACGGGAATATCTTCTTGGCCTTCTATAATTGGTAGAGGAGACGGCCAATTTGATGATGGTTGGATGTTATTTCAAAATGAGCAATCCAGTAAAATTGACTTTGTTTATAGAGACACTTCGGAAACCTCACATTGGATATTGAATACTGGGACCGCTCTTCAGTTAAAGACTTGGTACCATATAGTGCTAACTTACAGTGTATCTCAAGGCGTCGCTAAACTATTCATTGATGGCTCTCAATTTGATACTGATAATACTGTGAGTGAAATTTTAAGCAGTCCTCTTGGATTATTTTTCGCTGAAGATGACTTTAATGGCTCTTTAGATGAAATTCGAATCTCAGACATTGCTCGATCGAGTGAATGGATTCAAACCGAGTATAATAATCAAAAAGATCCTTCAACATTCTATTCAATAAGCACAAAAGAGAATTATGAAATTGATGACGAATGGGCTCTTCCAGCATTGAAATATCGCAAAAATGTTACTATCCTTGCGACTCAAGTTAGTGGGAGTGCGAATCTAGTTGATTTTCCAGTATTAGTTAATCTTTATGATATTGACCTTCATAATTCTGAAAAAGTTCAAGCTGATGGGGATGATATTTTTTTTGTTGATGCATCAGGAACTATACTGGATCATGAGATTGAACTGTTTAACCAAGATTATAATACTACTCATGCTGAATTGGTTGCTTGGGTACGGATCCCGAGTCTTTCCGGATTGCTAAATACCACGATTTCGATGTATTATGGAAATCCTATATTGGAATCTCAACAAAATCCCTCAGGAGTCTGGGATAGT
>JBHLKC010000084.1:0-11879 GCA_048887065.1 Candidatus Hodarchaeota archaeon | reverse complement strand
CCACCGAAGAACTGAAGCATTCCTGAAGCTAAGAGATCTCCATAGGAAGAGGCTATATTTACTCCTTCAATGATGTGTGTGGGCATTATGAAAGGTTGGATAATCATCATAATCCCGAAACCAAACAACACAAAAGCAAATTGTGCAACTTGGGATCCAACGCTTCCACCAGTAGAAGTGGTTGCTTCTTGCATATGATCTATAATTCCACGTCTAATCCCAGGAATTAGTAGAATGATTAATAGAATCGCATTAATTAGCGTTCGGAACCAAGAAGGGGTAAACATCATACCATTAACTCCGTAGGTCATATACCACTCATATAATAGAATCCCTGCAGGAAGAAATCCACTCAAAAACCCTGCAATACTTGTAATGATAGCTGTCCTAGTGAACCATGCTTTCCTCGTCATTAATGCCCAAAATAATACACCCCATGCAATTGCTACTAGCCAAGTCACTATATAGGAGAGAATGTAAACTAGTTGAAAATCCCCTATAATCGCGAACGGGTAACCTTCTTCAGGGTTCCCGAGGCTCCACCATCTGGAATCAAATGTTGTACAAGTACTTCCAATTCCACTAACAATTCCAATAGCTGCTGCAGCACCTGTTAAAATGTAAAGACTTTTTAATGTTCTTGAACCTTCGAATTTATTGAAAAATCCTTTTATTCCGCTCAAATTCCTTACTTTCCTTTTATTTTACTTTCATTACCCTTAAAGAATAATTATCCGAAATTGTGATCTAAGGATGATCAGTATAATTCCGTGTCTAAAGATGTATCAATTTTAAAAATATGAACATTTGCTAAGGTATAGATAATCAAGTGAGAAGAAAGAAACCCGGTTACTCTTAGAGTAACAAAGGAAGAAACTTTTGTAATACACATTCATTTATTATTCTCTATTATCCAGAAAAAACATCAACTCAATTAGTTCACACTGAATAAAGAGAAAAATTATTCGTTAATTGTTTGTAGACCTATAATTACTTAACCTCATTTACAAACCTTGAAGAGCTATCTATAGGTCTCATTTATTAAGAAAAACTGATCTCACTCAAGAATATAATTAAGAAATATCATATTCTTGAGAAAACCAAAGGAGAGGATCACTCAAGACGAATGAACATAAATTCGATTAGAATTAATTAGCTGTTTTCTTGATATTTCGAAGGACATTTAGTACTTATCGAGGATGCCCTGAATTTCCAGATACTAGATGTAGAAAGCAGTTTTCCCTCTACAATTACATTACGTCCTTCTTCAAATCCTGTAGGCTTCTCAATGTTTGTTGAATTGATATAAATAATTAGTGAACCATTATTAATCTCATCAGGATCCGAAATAAAAAATCCAGTTGAGTTATATTGTTGAACGTTACCTATCAATTGAATTTTCTTATTTATGAACGAATCTGAACTAGGGTGATCCATCAATTCCTTCACGGTGAATAAAGGAACAGAAGAACTAGCTAGTAGTAGAAAGAACGCACCAGCACATATTATAATAATCGTGCTAGCTAAAATGATATTCTTGGTTTTCACCATTTCATTCACCACCATTGTTTTTATTTTCATTAGCAATGTCGGAAGTTTTTGTAATTGCTTTTTTTGTCTCCTTTTCTTTAATGGAGAAAGTTTTCTTTAATAGGAATAATCTTCCTACCATTAAAGGGAAGATTGCAAAGTGAAGAAAAAGACAACCCGCCCAAAGGATGTTAATGTAGGGTACGATTTTTATTTGAAGAATAGTCACCACAAATCCCCCCGAGAGTTGGTTAATCGCAAATATTCCAAGATTTGGATCTTCTGGATTTGCAGAAACGATGTATATGTCTGCAAATAGATCACTTATTATTGTTACTTCATGATCATAACGACCTAACTTATCTCTGCCAACTCTGCTTAATCCCAAACTTATTGGGCGATTACCTGAAGATAGCATGAATACTGTATCATATTCGACGGTATGTAAGCCTGTCTCGAGAACATTTCTCTCTAGGTCTAAAATTTGAATAGTTAATGATGTACCTGGTATTACCGCCTCGACACCAGCTTGAACTTGAACTTCGTATGTAGTAGTCATATTTGCACTAGTTACAGCACCAAGGAGTATTACTAAAAACGACAAATGTAACATTGTTTGAGAAGTTTTCCGGATAAGATTTTTCTCTTCTCTTAAAGCTACTTTAATGAATTCAATAATTAAACCAACCATTCCTAGGAGTAAAAGCGGGATCACGAAATTTGCTTTGTCACTATTCGTCCAAAAATTACTGAAGAAAGTCAATATTGGATTTTTTTCGCCAAAGGTTGATACAAGAAAACCAGTCCGGTATAAATAACCACTGATTGCATAAAGTCCACCAGCAATTACTCCTCCAGTCAACAGGCCGAATTTCTTGTTAATACTTAATCTCGGATAAAACGTACAGAAAAACTGAGTAAATAGCATAATGCCTCCAAAAATGATCAATACAGTATTGTAAAACACTGGCCCAACAGTAATTCCTGCTATAAAACCGTTTCTACTTAAGTTTCCTCCAAATAGTGTAGACCCAATAATATCATACACCAAAGGTGCACTCAATAGATAGCCAATAATATCGTAGATGACAGGGGCTATCAATCCAATGATGATAACATATGAACCAATGAGAAATGAAATATAAGATATTTTTAGAGCGGTTGTCCGAGATTTTGATTCTTGAAAATCACTTCGACTGAGTGTTATAGGAATACGAGTAATTTCCTTATTCTTAATTCCAAGAAAATGAAGGGCTAAGAATGCTCCCATAAATACAATAAAAAGTAATAATAATTTTTCGTTAGGAATGAATCGTAAGATAATGTTCATAATAAAACTATTTCTTGGAATAAATAGTTTTAGAATATTTTCTAATGTACCTTCAGGTTGAAATGTATGGACGCTTGTTATTATCCCACTTCTCGTTATATATGTAGCAAATAACACCCCAATATAGGTCATACTAAGAATATAATTGGCCAGGTACGCGCTTTTATTGTGGAAAGATTTTCCATGATAATAAAGTGTCAAGAAAAACCAAGGTATCAATGAAGCCGTTTCAACAGGATCCCAAGCCCAAAAACCTCCCCAGCCAAGGGTAACATAGGCCCAGTAACCCCCAACAATTATTCCTGAACTTAGAATGAGCCATGCTAAAGAAACCATAAATTCTAAATAATGGTTAAGCTGTTTTTTACCATCAAAATCTGGAACTTTACCTTCTTCAAGGATAGATATTTTGACGATTCCAATGACCATTGGGACTAAACATAGTGCGTAACCAATAAAAATAATTGGGGGATGAATAATATTCCAGAAATTTAAAAGAAAAGGGTTAAGACCAAGTCCATCTACTAAGACTTCTCCTGTTAATTCAAAAGGATCAGTTAAGATAGTCAGTACAGCCAGAATAGCTGCCTGTAAAGCGAATAAAATGAAAGATCGCCAGAAAAAAGTTTCATGTGCATATTTCCGAAACATATTCCTGAAGATTACATAAATGAGAACAACAAGAAAAGTCCAGAAGAAAAATGAACCAGCTTGTCCCGACCATATCGCTGATAATCTCTGGAAAAAATCCATATCATTATTGACAAAACTATAAACATAATTAAAACTATAATCAGCTGTTAAAACAGAATAACTGAAATATAAGAAAGAGAGTATAATTGCAATAGTACCAATCGAGAGGCTAACTTCAGAGAAAAATTCCCATTTTTCGATATATTCACCTAAAATTACAATAATTACATCTACTAGAAACGCTAAAAAGCATACTACTAGTAAAAGCATACCTAAATCTATTCCAATAAATCCAAGATTAATATAAATCATTGCAATATCTCCATTCAGTTATTTCTCCGACTTCTCCGTCTTTTTCCCCGATGGTTCGCCTCTCGAACCTTTCGTATATTTTTCAAGGTTTTCCGGGCTGTTCTCCTCTTATATTCAACATACGTAAAGAGGCCCCCAGGGATGAAAAATAGGACGAATATCAACCCTCCGACCACAAACAACATTGGTAATGATTCTAGTTGGCCTTGAATGACCAAATAATAGCTCTCGCTATATCCGACATTTTGACGATCATCTAGGGCCTCGAAGTAATATTTGTAACCACCAGGAGCCCCTAAACCGTCAGGAAAAACCACTTCCCAAAGGTGTGCATCAACCTCATCTAGTTTTTTAGAGTTCCAAGATTCCATCTTTTCTTGTTGATAATATATACGGACATTAGTAACGTCTCCTTGTTCTGGTACATCATGAGCTGACACCATTATCGAGACTCGGGTATTCACAGGTACGTTAATTCCTGGATTTATCCCTATAGCTTCGACATGAGGACCCCATTCATCCACTAGCCAGATTATTTCGTAGAAACTACGAACTGTCTCTTTACCTAAGGTATCATTAACGATTATTTCAAATCGAATTTTTGTACCATCAGGATGACTGTTTAATGTTGTATTAAACATGTTTCCAACCTTTGAATGAGGAACCATTTCTATAGGTGGTAAATACGGCCCATTATTTATTGAATAATTAAATAACACGTTTGATATACCGTCAACGTCAAATGCAGCTACTAACACTGTGACTGAGTCTTGGGGACGAGGATTAGAAGGGATCCAAAGAGCATTTAGGACACCAGGTTTACTATATAGCCAGAGATTTGCAAGGGCAAAAATTGCTAAAGATTGGGTGACTGAATATTTGTTTCTCCATGATGGATCACCAGAGGTTCCGTCATTATTTACTAATTGAAAATACCCTTTATGATTCTGATCATAGAGTTTATTGTTGAGAATTTCGATTACATCTAAGACGAGGTTGTAGTATAAACTTTCATCTGTAAGTTTATATGCTTCATCAAGAGCCCTTATGGCATAAAAAAGTCTTTCAGTGTACTTTTTCTCATCTCTTTCCTCTTGATCAAAATAAGAATAAGTAGCAAAGAATCCACCGTAATTCTCATCCCAGAATTCGAATAGAACAGCATTTAACAACCTAAAGAAATCATCATAGTATTTTGAATCCTCGGTCACATTATAGAGTTGGGCTAGAAATTCGAGTACAAGTGAGTTTATGAATATATCAGCTGAATCATTTTCTACTAGTTCATTATCCCCATTCAATCCAGTATAAAACAATCCAGTTGAAATATTACGGGATGTTGTGTTAAAGAAATCATAAATTTGACAGGCTTGTGTTAAGTATTTGTCATCCGATTCTATACGATAGAGATCAAGTAAAGCTTGACCCATCAGAGCGTTATGATCGGTTCGTTTTGATTGTGGTTCATACGGATCACCTACATTTGGATTAGAGGTTGGAATTGTGCCAGAGTGAGACAACAAATAAATATAATGGCCATTCTCACTGTTCCAAGCAAAATTATTTAGGAAATCGTACGCACTGATCGCTTTATTACGATATGTGAGATTCCCCGTGAGTTCATAAAGAGATAAAAGCGCTTGAATAGCTTTAGCTTGTACTCCAGGCTTTTTCATTCGATTGGACTTACTAATAAAAAATCCATCAAATTCAGTATCATATAACTCTGTAATTATGGCATTTCCTGTCTTCTCTGCAATATCAAGGGCATAAACTCTTTCTGTTTGGTTGATTACAGCATCTGCAAGCTTCAGGAATGCTAAAATCGCTTGCGCGTTATCATATGTTCGTTTATCATAATTTATACTAGTATTTTGCCAGATTTCATCAGCTGAAATGTAAAACCCACCAGAAGTATTATCATACAAATGATCAATAAGAGCATTAGCAGTTTCAACAGAATAGAAAAGAAAATTTGGAAAATATGCTTCAGGTTCGTCTTCAGCTAGTACCCCTAATGTAAGAGGGATTGAGGGATTTTCGTCATGTTCAAAATTAAATCCCAAAGACATTTCTTGACTACTGTCTTCCTTGCTTCTCAGAACAATATTATATTCCGAACTTGGTATGAAGCTTGGTAACACTATTCCTATTACTAATACAGATAAGAATGAATACAAAATCAATTTTTTTATCCTTGAACGAACATAAACGCTCTTTATCATACACCATTCCATCTTTAATTATTCTTTGAAACAATCATTTGTTGTTAAAGCTAGAAATTTTTGAACTTAATTATTATTATTATATTTATTATAAATTAATTGAATAAAGTGTGTGGTTTGTAATTAAATAGTAGTTTTGATAACAAAAAACATCGTAGGTTGGAATCCAACTCCCAGCTAACTGAAAAAAAAGAGGAAAAAACAGCAGAGCACTGCTGTTATTGTTTGAGCTACTGAATTCTGAAATCAGGCATTCAGGTTTATCGTCTTTTCTTGCGGAAAAGAATTGCGAGAACGCCTATAACGCTGAATGCTAGCAGAACTCCAGTCCATTCAAATCCTGGAGATGGAGCGGCTTCTTTTTCTGCCTCTTTCAGTTTATCTATAGCTAGTTGTAATTTTTCTTCAGCTAAAGCGGGGTTATGGAATCCCTTACTTCCGTCATCGACAAACCTAGCAATGTCTTCAGCTTCATCGATTAAAGCGTTGACCTCGTCAGCTTTATCACCACTGAGTTCATCTGCTGTAGCTTTGACTTCTGCTAACAACGTGTTATACTCATCTAGTAATTCAGTGAAATTCGCTTGGATTTCTTCCAATTCATCAAGCCTGCCTTGTGTTGGGGTCGTGATATCGGTTATATTAACATCAGTCTCCCATGGTGCATGGCATCTAGCACATGCGTCGGGTAGCGGGATTGCGAAGCTGTGATTGACGTTAAACGACGCATTGTACCAAACTGTTGCTCCAGTATATGACACTTGCTCATGAGGAGGGTCGAAATAATAACCATGACATACTGTACAATCGAACTCCGCATGGGGGCCTGTCGGAGGGGTGTAAACGGTGTCCTCGACGATGCCTGTTCGCAGTCCATATGCTCCTTCGTGGCATTTTCCGCAAAGTTCAGTAGTACTATCTGCTCTTAGTTGAGTCTTACCAGTAACAGCACTCATCGGATCGTGACAGGTCACACACGTTATACTTGTCAAGTTTGGATTGCTGAGGGTCAATTCGGATGCATCTGCGTATAATGCTTGTCCAGCCATGCAGTGGAGACAATAATCCGCTTTGTCATCGTCAGCTAGTAAATCATCGAGTGATTTAGAGTGAGAACTATTAACAATGTCTGACTGATAAATACCAAACGGTGTATGGCAATTTCCACAGGTTTCAGAACTAACATTCGCAGGCACTCCAGGTGTTTCATGACACGCTGCACAAGTTACTTTTGGATCCCAATAGTCGTAAGGTTTAGGAGGAAAGCCTGGTGGTCTTACAGCTCTTGTTGCCATGCATCCTGCGCAACTCATATTGAAGCTGGCTTCTGAAGTTATACTATATCCATAGACCAAATAATGCGTATCATTATATTGGACTACAGCATCTGAGTGGGCAGTTCCAGCCCATTCTACAACTTCGTCATCGTGGCAGAAAATGCCAGCATCCTCGTCGCCTAGGCAGTCTTGAGGGCCCCATGGCTCGGTGATGCCACTATGGTCATGGGATTCAAATTTATATTTAGGAGATAAAATTGTTGAACCAAGACCAGCAGCAGCAGCCGTTCCGAGGAAGACTAGCGCAAACCAGTAAAGCAACACGACCCTACGGGCGTTCCACCTACTCTGACGTACTAAAATTTCTTCTTGATCGTCCATTTATATACCGCCGTATATTTTATACTTCGATTTCCAGTTACAATATAGTAACTGTCTTTTCATCAGTTTTAGTTGTTATTAAAACTGGAAAGCAAATTCTGTTTGAAATTTCGACCAATCTTTAGAAGGATCTTCAAAATTTCAAGTCTAGTTATTATCCTTCTCGAAAAATAAGAACGTTTTCTAAGGTTTCAATAAGCAAGTATGCACAAAGTTACCTGATTACATATAGGTCAGAAATTTACTTTTTTTGGAATATTAACAATGTTTACCAAATTTTAAATTGAGAAAATTGTTAAACCCTATTCAAAATGGCTTTGTTTAATTGATAATAGGGGATGCGAATGAAAAGAATTCCAAATTCAAAAGATTTGATTACTAGATTTCTTTCTTTCTTCTCTTCCATGTTATAATTGGTACCAAACTGAAAAGTACCAGAACAACAGGTAGCGCCAGAAAACCTTGTGTACGCCTTGGTGGGCCAGTATTGGTCGAAGATGGAGTAACTTCGCTTGGATCAGTTGTCGCTGTAAAATTAAATACAGCTGAAGTCCAATTTCCTGCTCCATTCTCCGCAAAAACATTCAGGATGCATGATCCATTATCAATTGGTAGAACTACATCGTAAGGAGAGTCAAGAGTCGTATTACTTTGAGCTTCATTCCAGTAATAGAGTGCTTGGTTTATTCCATTCAATTCATCTTCAACATTTAGATTAATGATTGTATCATTAAGAATGACTGTATTATTTCTTGGTGAGGTCAGTACTATTGCAGGAGGAGGGATACCTACTGTAAACTGGAATATGACTGAATCCCAATTTCCTGAACTATCTCCTACCGTTACATTTAGTACATGTGGCCCTTTACCATTTGGTAGAACTACCTCATAAGGAGAGGGGAGTGATGTTTCGATTTGTGCATCCCAGCAGTGATTGACAAAAGTCGGTAGATAATCATCCATAGGATTATCATCAGTAATGCTTAGAGGAATAATTGTCCCTTCAAGATTAACCGAATTATTGTAAGCACTATTCCACCCTGGGGGTGAAGCAATTGAGACTCTCGGAGGGGTAACATCAGTATGGCCGCAACATCCTTCATCTTGGCCAATGTTCATTACTCCTCGCTTTGAGTTGTCCTGAGAATTAGCTTGATTCATCTCATCATCATTTAAATTTGGATTAAGAGTATTATAAGTCTGAAAAGAAGGAATGGTTATTGCAGTAACAAATATTCCTCCGATATAACTAACAAGAACAATCAATGTAATTATGAGAATCGTACGACTTAATTTTCGATTCAAATTCTTATCTCCTCATATTTAATAAAAGGAAAGTCTAATTTTTTGTAATACTTATGATATTTCCAGCTTATTTATCATTTTAATACTATTTCTTTGATTATAACAAGCAGAAATTAGTGTATACTTTTAGTTTCTCTAAGTTAGACTCAAAATCACCTTCCAGCAATAAGAAAGTTTTCTAAGGTTTCAATAATCAAGTAAACAGAAAGTAACCCACTTACAAAGTGTCCTGAATTTTAAAAAGAATATGCTATATGCTGTTATTTCATTCCACTTGAGATGTAATCAGGTTTACTCTCAGTAATAGACTTGAGATACAGAGGATTCTTTTTGAAAGCAAACTTAATTAATAAAATGATCCCAACGAGTGAAATTAGTTCAATTAATCCAGCAAATACAAAAGCAACTACAAAATTTGTATATGTTATAAGAAACCCTCCAATTAATGGGCCAATTATTATTCCTACATTTCCCATCAAGTTGAAGAAGCCCATACCAGTGGCATTATCATCCGCTTCAACGGTATCACCGACTAGTGCCATCGCAGGTGGCCCAGTTAAACCATTACCTATTCCTAAGATAATAAATCCTACTATTATTACAAAGAACCCGAATGATCCTAAAAATCCCATGAAAACCAACATAATCCCATAACAAATGCTTCCAAAGATCAAAGGTTTAAAACGACCGATTCTGTCTGACAATTTTCCTACAGGGTATTGTAGAATAATGAAAGGTAAAGCAAAAAGACCCAGTACCATACCTCGCAGTTCAGGTTTAACACCTAGTCCGATTTGTAGGAAGAGAGGCAGTATAAATAGGATAAAACCAATATGTAAACGGTCAATAAAATTGAAAATTCCAGGAATGATCAAACGAGGTTTTCGGATCACAATAACTGTATTTTCCACCAAAGAGGGTCTTTTTTGTAGTTGTTTTGGTTCTTTGAGTAAAACAAAGGACGTTAAACAGACAATAATGCTCAATAATGCTGCTGTATAATAAGGAATAAGAACTCCATACCCTGCAAGGATTCCTCCTAGTACAGGACCACTTCCCATAGCTAAGGCCAGAAAAACCCCGAATAAGCCCACGTTTTTTCCTCGATTTCGTGTTGTTGACAAATCTAACACAAGGGTCATCAGAGTTTGCCAACACAATACTGTGAAACTCCCTTGCATAAATCGGAGAATTAACAACAGAGGGAAATTCAAGGTCAGTGTCATCCAGAGATAGAATACTGACGAACCAATACTCCCTATTAAAACGAATAATTTTCGTTTTCCAACCTGATTTGATATAACAGCAGTCAAAATACCTACTATCAAGTAGGAAGCATAGAGGACAGCGTCAAAATAGGAAGCACTCAACAAGTCTATGCTGAATCGCTGTACAATGAATTCATATTGATTCGTGTGAAGGAGTGCTGGTGCTAAAATGCTTAATAGCGCTAGAATTCCTATTATAATGATTTGTGTCATTAACCTTAGCTCTTACAGTGTTTAATCGCCTTTTCGTTTCAAATTTTTAAATTTATGATTATTTATTTCGTGATTCTTATTAGAAAAGAGAAAGAAGGAGGAGCTTTGTGTCTTTATCTTTAACCAATCAATATCTAACCTAGATGACTCACTGGTTATTCCTAAATTCTTTTTTCCTATTTAGAACAGGCCACTAATAATTGGAATCTCTATCTTCCATTTTGAGGGGAGACCGATTCCAAGCACGAAGAATACACCAACAATCAATAGCAATATGGGAAGTATTGCAAAGATGTCTGTTAGAGGTATGACCGCATCTAATCCTTCTACAGTGGCGAAAGCTAGTAATACTCCACCAAAGGAAATCAAAAGACCACCGATCCCGAAGAATGCTGCTGTCCGTTCTGTTTCCTTTGAGACAAATGCAGTATAGAGGGGTAGGAAAGTAATTATTAATCCTGAAGGAACATGAGACCCCATTAACACAATAGATTTCATCTCAGCCATTTCTAGGATATTAAGTTGTATCAATGTTAGGAATGCTATCAAAACAACACAATATAGAGTATAAAGTAACCCATACATTTTATCAGGCCAAACTGCAAGAATAAGACCTATTGCTAAGCATGCAGGAATCAGTGCTGCTACTGGAGGAACGAGCTCGATAGCTAAGGTATCTTCCCAACCAAGAAAGATAATTATTACTCCAGAGATGAACAGTACCAAAAAGCTAACTGCCCATGCTAAATGATAAAGCTTTTTTGTTGCCATATACTCTTTTAGTAGTAAAAGGACT
Source organism: Candidatus Hodarchaeota archaeon (assembly GCA_048887065.1). Classification (GTDB taxonomy): domain Archaea; phylum Asgardarchaeota; class Heimdallarchaeia; order Hodarchaeales; family Hodarchaeaceae; genus Hodarchaeum. The sequence goes on along the minus strand of JBHLKC010000084.1, from coordinate 549 downwards.
AAAACTATGGCCACAACACCGACTATTAAAAGAAGGATTGCTCCTAATATATCAGTTTCTAATAATGATTTACCTGCCACCATTTTTTTTAACAACCAGTATTTATTTCAATTCAAGATAACAATTGTTCTTCATTCGAAAACCGAGAACCAACCAATAGAGGCAAAAAAGAGTATTATATTATTTGCGTTGGTTATTTATTACCAAATTACCTTAATGTTAGTGAGTCATTTCAAGCTTAATTCATTATTTGAAGAATAGTTCATGGAAAGTAAAGAATCCTAAATTTTTATTAAGTGATTTAATACCTCTTTAGGACGAACTAAACCAAATTTGGTCAAGGTTTCAAACAGATATTTTTGAACAATAAAGGAAATTTAATAATAAATCAAGAAGTATAAGATAGTTGTTCAGCATTACTTGCTATCAAAATATTAGGTAAAACTGAATTCATTTAAATGAAACATTTGAAAGAAGCGAAAATCCAGACTCTTTTTCTACTATCCTTCTGATCTGAAGAGGATATCATATACTAAAGTACCGTAATAC
>JBHLKC010000083.1:0-11898 GCA_048887065.1 Candidatus Hodarchaeota archaeon | reverse complement strand
GAAGAATATCATCAAGAATACTATCGAAAAAATCCTAACCAACCTTATTGTAACTTGGTTATTTCCCCAAAGATCTTCAAATTTCGTAAGCTATTTGGTCATAAACTGAAAATGTGACCCAAAAAGAGTTTAAGGTGAAATCACCCCCTTATTCATTTTAAATCCTCTCCCAAAGAAATTAATATTTAAATTATTAATTTTTAGAAGGTATTTGGCATAAGCTCTTTAATCAAATTTTTAAGGTGAAATGATTTCAAAGAAAAATCATGAATCCAGAGAAAAATTGTATTGCCAATGAAGATTCTAACTGCACTGAGTGTGATTTGAAGGATCATATAATTTGTCAAATTGATCGAAATTTTGCTAATAGGTTTACTATAGGAAATACAACTTATCGGGTAGTTGCTCTAGCAATATTATTCTTAACGGGGATTTTAGTAAATCAGCTTTGGTTGATGCCTGTGTATTTAGTGGTACTTATCCTCACCTTCTTCATTTTAGAGCCACGATTACTATGTAGTCACTGTCCATTTTATGAGAAAGAAGGAAAAGTTCTCAAATGCTGGGCTCTTCGTGGAATGCCCAAATTATGGAATTATAATCCAAGTCCTATTACAAAGGTTGAAAGGATAACAATGCTTTCTTTAGGAGCATTTATCGACTTATTTCCGCTTGTAGGAATTGTGTGGGGTCTTTTCGAGTTTTTTACGGACCCCTATGACCATTTTTTGATAGGAATTCCAATAATTATTTTAACAATTATCTTTATCTTTGTGATGATCTATTTCACTAGGACATTATTAGGTCACACCTGTCAAAAATGTCCTAATTTTTCATGTGCAATGAATAAAACACCATCAAACATAGTTGAAGCCTTTTTAGACAAAAATCCAGTAATGAAAAAAGCATGGCAAGACTCTGGATGGACATCAGAATAATGAATTAGTTATTCCAGTAATCACGGCCAATTTAAGATCTCTAATCATATAAATTATGGCCATGTACCACTCCAAGACATAAGTGTCCAGTCTGCAACAGTCTTTGAGTATGAATTCAGCTTTAGAATCTTATTTAGCCACCCCGCAAGGGTAACTCCAGTTATGATTTTAAATTTTAAGCTGATTGACCATGTGTTTGCTCGATTCGTGTAATAATTTATTGACATTGGTGCGTAAGGTTTTGCTTCCACGAATGGGCCACCTACATCATATAATAAGAAAGAAAGTCGACATGCTGCCGCGGGTGTTACACTTAAACCTGCTGATCCTGATATTGAGGGACCACTTCTGCTTGCACCTGACCCATGTTGCCATATTGTACTCCAACCACCATCTTTAGTCCATTTAACTCCAGCCTTATACCATGCACTTACTTTTGCTGAAGTAGAGATTGATATTTTACCATAAGCGTCCACCGTTACACTCCCTATGACTTGCAATTTCAAGTTGGCCCATACTAGAACAGAACCAGCCCAGAAAGAGAATCTAGTAGACCATGTAGCAAAAGTGTAAGACCATGTTTTAGTATACCTAGCAGTAGCACTTACCGAGGCTTCAACTGTTACTGAAGGCGTTATTTTCATCCAAGTTTCGAACCATTTGAGCTTCCCAAATGCCCAAGTTCTTTCCCAGCCTAAGTACCATTGTGTAGATAATGTGGGAGTGGCTTTTAGAGTTACTGCTAAGGGACCTAATGACCATGTCTTTTGGGGAATTCTAGGAGCGATCGTGTAAGTCCAAGTTTTGGACCAGTCGCCTTCAGGCTTAGCCACCCGCAGATTGATCTGATTACCACCACTTAATAATGGTGGAGGTGGTGAATAAGTATAATTGATAGAGAATACCTTATATTCTGCGAAAGCTGAAGATAGATAAGTTTCGTTGGCTGTTATATTCTGTTCAGTTACAACCATAGTTTCATTCATAACGATCCTTCCAGAATCTACTGTCACGTTTGTCTCCATGAAACTACCTCCTCCAAAATCTATTGTCCAGTTTAACCCATTAAGTTTGCTAACATCTTGAAGTATACTTCCAGAAGGTAGTTCCACCCCGATTTGCCAGTTGAACTTATAAATCTGATCACCTGGGAGTGATTGAAGCATTAGCATCATATACTCTATTTTTGTGAACACAAAATCAGCAGCTAGCAACGCGGCATTCTCCTCCATAGGACCAATGTCTATTCGCCAGTTTGGAAGAGTAGTGTAATTACCTAGTTGGACAGAATTAGCAACTAAGGAGATCTTGGTTCCGTTGTTTGTGTCCCAAGGCATTATTTTAGACTGAGTAACACTTACATCAAAACCAAGAAGAAGCAGTTGTTCCATCGTAATTCCTTGGTGAAAGACCTCTTTAACTGGGGCAATTTTTTGTATTGACGGTGGTGGAAGTCCTCCAAAATCGATTTGTGCATAAGTCACATTCTCAGGTTCAACAACGACACTAGTACTACTTTCGATGCCATTATATGTTCCAAAAACCGTATAACTGCCAGGGAGGATGTTGTACCAAATGTAACCAGACTCAGAAATATTTACCTTTGGTGATCCTTCTGGTCCACGGTAGTATACACTAGTACAATTCACTAATATTCCATTATAGTATCCTGCAACGAATAGACTCCCTGTATTCTTTACAGTTTTACCATAATTATGTGCAGCAATAGCAATGTCTTTCATGTCAATCTTCCCATCCCAATTAAGATCAAGATTAGGATTCCATTCCTCATCTCCCAAGGTATATCCAAGTTTACTGGCTATGAACTCAAGATCATCCCCATCAACTTGGCCATCATCATTGCTCACGTCACCCTGAAGTGATACATCTCTGACTGTTTTTTCCAAATTTATTTTTTCACTTATCGCTTTATGATCTGGTACATCATACTCAACATTCTTTTCAAGTGATGAGGCATTAATGAAAAATGCTTCCCGTAGGATATCTGCAAGTGGGGATTCGGGAATAGTAATAGTGAAGTTCATGTTGGCGCTACCATTAGGTAGAATAGTAATATTCTGGATCATAGACATTTCAATTTGGGAGGTAATACTTTCTACCTCTGCTTTGACCAACACCCTTCCATCGGTTGATGCTTCTGTAGCTTTGAATGGATAGGAATCATCGAAAAGTAATGGCCCTAATGAAAAGCTATTGGTTGGATAGTAGTCATTATTTACAATGTGAAACGTATCATTAGTATCACTCATAGTTAAGATACCACTACCTATTCCCATCTCATCGGTTTGCATTACGGATACTGTGATGAATGGAATTTTTGAATTAACGATATTTGTTGAATTATACCCATAAGTCGCATTCCAATACATTACCAGATCGTGATCATAATAATAATCAGAAGGTAGCGATTCAGCATCGCTTGATGGATGCAAAAGAATATTTTCTGATTTGTATCCTGCATTAATTAACCAAGAATATACTTCTTCTGCATCTGTATCAGTAGGTTCACGGAAAAAAACAATTTTGGTCTCGTTGGGTTGTGTGTAGCTGGATGCCCACAAGACAGTTCGATTCAAGAGTTCCCAAACAGTAATACTAAAAGGAGTTGCCTTGTACCACCCAAAGTATGCGTATTTAGCTAGATCGTTTATAATTAGAACATCTTTACTCGTGCTACCAGAGGAAATCTCTGGCATAATTGGTTGCTGGGCATCACTCACAGGCACAGTGTTGAAAAATATATTTATCATACTAGCATTTAGTAAGATCATTATTAAAAATGCCGATCTAGCTCTCATTTTATTCATTTTTTTTCACCCTTCTTCTTCTGTACAATATTACTATAATAACTACTGTAGCTATAACTATTACAATTAAGATTAAAAAGAAAAGATATAGAAACAGGGGTGGTGGACCCACCATAGTTATATCCAAACCAACAACAGTCTCCATAGGGATTACTTCAAGAAATGGGTTCAATACAAATGTATCTCCTCCGTAAGGGGATGAGAAATTCAAAGTGAAATGATTTTGAGGGGGTATCTCTAATAGCTCAAATTCAATCCAAACTAAGCTTCCATATCCAGGAACTCTTTCATCATTACCAAGAAGAGTCTCTCCGTGGAGAATATAACCTTCTTCATTGTTAACTATTGGAGTCACAGGCATTGGAGAATGTTCAGCAAAAAAAGCACTTTTTATACCATTCGTATACCCTATTCTAGTAACATTAAAATAGCTTGAATTATAAAATAATTTAATTTGCCATGTAAAACTTGTTTCTGTTATATTTAACCAAACAGTAACATTAAATTCATCACTAGGGTTCTCAGTTGATGGTTCTATCCACATTGCGTTCGCTTGATACGACTTAGAGGGAGTAGAAGCTTTCACATATTTAATAAAACTTATTTGTGTTGTTAATAAGAGTGCAAGAAGGAAACAGGATAAGACCATTTTATTGAGTTCGCTTATTTTTATAATAAACATTTTAAACACGCTATTTTGTTAAAGTAACTATTGTGATTATCGTTTTTTCAAAACTAAAGATTTAGGAATCCCTTTTTTTTATATGATGAAGAGATGGAATTAATTTAGTAGTTCTAACCAGAAATTGATACGATTTTATGAGCTGGGAGAAAAGAAAAGTACCTCTCAATAAATTTTTCTGCTTTTGTATATTGACTGATATTCATCGAATCGAGATTAGAACCAAATTCAGTAAAAAATTCTTTAGTAAATTCTCTCAAAGCTGACCGTAAGAGTAATGAGACTCTATCAGCTATAATAAACGTAACTACATTCTGAAAGGCCTCAAAGATAAAAAGATAATTATCTGTCTTTATAAACTGAATTTTTTCGGTCTGAGAAATGATAGCTTGAACAAATTGAAGATTAGCTGTCATAAGGTGGGGAATTAATGTATTCATATCAGGTCCTTGTTTTTTAGCTTCAAAAAGAACATCAAAAATAGATAGACCCATATCCATATTCATAACGGATAATCGATAAACATTAAAAGGTAAAATTCTCAACACTCTATCATCCATCACTATAGACAAGATAACAATTAATATTCCCAGTGCTAAGGCAAAAATTTCTATTCCCCAGATAACTAAAGACATTTTAGTTGCAATCAGTATTGCGGGTCCAATAATAGGAAAAAGCCATCCTGAAAAAAACAAATACGTAGTTCTCCTAAATCTCCTTGGTATGAAAGGTAAGAATTTACCAATTTGATATAAAACTAGTAATGTCAATAGAAATAACTCTATAACATAGATTGCTCGGGGTAAATCAGCAAAAAATGGACCAATTTCAGGATCCCATAGAAATGTGTCAGGAAGGAGGCTTAATATAATACTAATACCAGTACCAAAAGTGACTAGCATGACTATAATAGTGGCGAGCTTTTCTGAACGTAATGACTCAATAAAAATTACAAGGAGTAAGCAAATTATTGTAATGAGAATTACAGACAAACGATAAAGTAGAATAGTTAAGTTAACATCATACTTACTCACTGAATATAAAAAAGTGTGAAAGATGTAGAAAGGAAGTAGTAGAACATGAATGGCGATTAGAAATAATAGTGGGCGAGATCTTGTTGATCTATAAACCGAGATGGTCAAGAGTAGACCGATTAGAGTAATAAATAAGGAAAGTAAAGCAATTAATGTGTATTGGGTCTGATTGTAAGTCAGTGCGATCATTATTAAAGAAAAGATACTATAGGTTATTTAAAGATTCTGAAATTGTGCTGGATTCTGAATGATTTACCAGTATTAATGTATTCTAATTAGGTAGTTTTAACGAAACATTGACTCAACGACGTAGATCCATAACATTTTCTTTCAAGAATTTAATCTCATTGAGATCATTCACTAGGATATAGATTCAAAGAAGAAAATAAAAAATGAATTATGATCCATCAGATGGTCAAGATTAATCTCGTAAAGTGAAAATAAAATAAAAAATCCCTTTAGAATATTGATAATAACACCAAGGAAGGATTAAATGATAAAAAACACTCGCGAAATATCGTATGGCCATGCTAGTATAAATCCTAAGAAGGATGTTGTCGCTGGAAGCTATGGGACATGGATCCTGACCTTAACAGTTGGAACACATGGTATCGACGATGGTGGTCACATTAAAATTGCTTGGAGAGACGTATCTGATTGGAAAAGACCTCAATTCCTGAATCCAAAGAGTCCCAACTACACTACTATCAGTTCAACTGGAAATGCTGATTTTGATGTTTGTTTCGAAGAGAGTGGCTATATCCGCCCATGGAGGCCCTGTATTACTATAACGATTTATGATGGATATTTGGTTGAGGGAGACACTGTAACGATCATTTACGGAGATACGAGTCAGGGAGGGCCTGGTTCTATGGCTCAAACATTTGTAGAAGATAGTTTTGAGTTCCGAGTTCTTGTTGATCCTTTTGGAACTGGCCAATATATATTGATTCAAGATTCACCCGTTTTAAAAGTAATTGCTGGTGAACCAGATATATTAGAGGTTACGGGTCCTTCAGAATCTGTAATTAACGATCCAACATGGGTTTCAGTTAAAATAGAAGACAAATGGGGAAATCCAACGTCACGTTATACTGATACTATAGTGTTTTCTTCTAGTGATCCCAAAGCTACCCTTCCAGCGTCTTACACTTTCATATCCAAAGATGAAGGTACTCATCGTTTTGAGAATCTCACTTTTCAAACACCTGGAATTCATTATATCACAATTACTAATGAAAAGACAAATCAAATTAGCACTAGTAATCCTATTGTGATAAGGAAAAAGAAACCAAAAATAACGCTTTTTTGGGGAGATTTGCATGGACAAACGGAGGAAACTGTTGGTACTGGGACCATTGATCAGTATTTCTGTTTTGCTAGAGATGCTGCTGCACTTGATTTTGTGTCTCATGTAGGTAACGATTTTCAAATCACAAAAGATCACTACAAGGATACTCAAAGAGCAGTCAAGGAATTTCATGTACCAGGAAAGTTTATTACATTTTTAGGGTACGAGTGGTCAGGTAATACCTCAGCAGGGGGAGATCATAACGTCTATTTCCTAAAAGATGATCAGTTCATTCATCGTAGTAGCCATGTCCAACTAGAAGATAAATCGGATGAATTTACTGACCGTTACCCCATTTCAAGACTATTCGACACTTTTCGAGGAAGAAACGATGTCTTAGTTATACCACATATAGGAGGACGGCGTGCAAATTTAGATTATTATGAGCCAGAGTTAACACCTTTCGTAGAAATATGTTCAGTTCATGGCCACTTCGAATGGTTTGCTCGAGATGCAGTAGGGATACGAGGTCTGAAAGTTGGTTTCATTGGGGGAAGTGATGATCACACATGTAGACCAGGAGGAGCACGGCCTGTCTCAATGATGGAAGCAGTGAATGGAGGATTGATGGGTACTTATGCTCGGGAATTAACCCGAAAATCCTTATGGGAGGCTTTTCAGAAAAGACATGTTTTCGCTACTACTGGTAAGAAGATCATACTACGTGTTACGTGTGGTGATGCAATGATGGGAGACGAACTCACAATTAATCAACCACCAACAATATCCGTTGAGGTTATCGGAACTGCTGGTATAGAGAAAGTAGAAATTTACCGAGGAGAGGATCCTATATACACCCATAAATTAGCTGTGTCTGATTTGATATCTGATATGATCAAGATAATGTGGAGTGGCGCTAGAGTAACCACTAGAAGAAGGAACACCGATTGGAGTGGTGAAATTAATGTAGATAAAGGGAAAATAATATCTGCTGAGGAATTCGCCTTTGACCTCCCTTGGCATGGTATTATTGAAATGGATGAGCAAAAAGTATCATGGTCCTCAACAACCTCGGGGGATTTGGATGGGATTATTCTTACCTTGGAAGCATCAGAGGATACTCAACTGTTTTTCAATACAAAACCTGCTCGCTTTTCTATCCAACTAAATCATCTATCGGAACCTTTGATTGTAGAAGCAGGGGGAATTGAACAGAAGGTGGAAGTATCACGTATATCTAGAAAAGAAACTCCCTCCAACGTGAAATTTGAATATACTGATCGAAAAGTGAGACCAGGTGATAATGCTTATTATGCAAGGGTTTTACAAAGTGATGGAGAAAAGGCATGGTCAAGTCCTATCTTCGTAAAATACGATAAGAACCAATGAGGAGAATTTATCTTCAGGTTTATGCTCTCATTCTATTGAACAGCTATTTCTTGCCAACCAGTTATAGATGTAATGATAAGACTCTTGATTTTTAGGATCGTGAATCAATTGATAATGATCTTTTGGCAACACTAATCTGACTGCAGGTTCAACATTTAATCCTATTGCTAGGGCACTTTTCCAATCAACAAAACCATCACAAGGAATTCCATTATAAATAAATCCCTGACCGAATAAAGAGACTAAATCAAAGGAGACACCTGCAACAAAATACCAATCAATGTTATTCATGTAAGTACTTATGTTTTCATTTAATCTTCTGATAAATTCACTACTTGGGGAAAGAGAACGACCTACAGGGGTACTCCAGCTACTTCCCATAAGGTTTAGAGCTGATTCAGTCAACGGATAAGTTGCAAGTTCTGTTCCAAGATGTGGTGTGGCTAAGGTAATTACCATTACAATTTGAATTCCCATTTCTTCAAGTTTTACACGATGATTTCGAAGCATTTCTCTTGTAATTATTCCACCAAGGCTGTGAGCTATTATAACTATTTCTGTGGGTGAAGTATGTGTCAAGGTTAATAATTCAAAAAAGTCGTTAGCATAAGTAGAGATTCCTCCGTCAATGTAATGCACTGATTTTCTTGTCATGTTACGTTTCATGTACTTTTCAAAGTAATCAAAGTAAACGGGTTTGATTTTGTTATCAGTATCAGCTTGAAAATATCCTGAACCATTCAAAAAATTAACCATATCATCAAAATAAGAATTAGTGGCACTATATCCATGTACAAAGTAAACATAAGAACCTTGAACATCTTTTACTTCCCCAACGTAAAAAATTGTATATGAACATGGAATAGTCAGAAACATTCTAATAAAGAAAATAGGAAGAAAAAAAATCCCATAAACCTTATTCTGACGTAAAATCTTAATAATTTCTCCAAGGACCATCTTTTTCACCATTTGTGTATTAGTTGCGGTGTGTGGCGTAATTGCACAATCATTGCAATTATATGTGAAAAATCCAAAAAAAGAGAGTAAAGATAAAGTAATGCCACTACCTCAATATCTAGATGGCAACAAAAGCAGATATTTCGTAAATATTCTCTCTTTTTCATGTGGCTAGTAATTCCTGAAGATGTAATCATTCTATTACCAACCAGTTTAGGATTTTTAATCAATTATTATGATTAGAATTATTATTATGTTTATTGGTACCATAGCGCTATTTAAACATATTAGGTAAAATAGAATTGTTTACTCCGTATGACACTAGTAAATGATCCCTTAAATATGTTAAGATCGAGGTAACGAAGAAATAATTATTCAATTTTTCTTAGGTATTAAATCAATTGAATTAATATCATCTATAACAAAATAAAGAAAGAAAATTTGAGGAAATTTCATTTATTCTACAAGTGCATCACGACATATTCATAAGAGATTTGGTTAGGACAAGTCTTCGAAGAAATAATGGAATGAGAGTTAACATGAGAATTCGTTCAGAGCCAATGAAGAAACCAGCTGCTATTTTATTTGACCTTGATGGAGTGATTCTTGATAGTGAATCTTTAATCATCCAATCATGGAAAACTGCTCACAAACTTATCTGTCCCAACATTGAATGGAACGAAGAGAGACTTCTAGGTTTGATGGGGCAACCAGCTTTAGCTATACCTAAGGGAATGGGTATTCCTGAAGAATTACACAGAGATTATGTGAATACATTTCGAAACCATCTTCATAGGATTGATCTCCCGTTATTTGATGACGTTCCAGCTGTACTGGAAGAGATAAAAGAAAAACAGATTCCTACTTGCATAATTACTGGTGCTCGTACTAAATCAGCAATAGAAATCTTAGATGGCAATAATATTCTCCATTATTTTGACGAAGTTATCGGTGCAGATCTAACTTTAAGAGGCAAACCATTTCCAGATCCAATCAATCTAGCTCTTAAAAAATTGAACTTCAAACTGATTAATGACGTAATTTTTATTGGTGACTCAATTAATGATCTGTTAGCCGCAAGAGCTGCCAGTGTATTTGCAGTTTTACTTTGGAGAAAACAACAGGAAATCCCCCAAAAAATGCAAAAGTATGCTGACCTTATAATACCAAACCTTTATTCACTCTTAAAAATCATTTAAAAGATAGATATTTTATTATTCCCCTTCAAAAAATTGATTGATTGGTGTCATTTTGTTTAACTATTTTTATTTTCTGTTATTTAATTTCTCATAAGGTTTCCCAGATTTTCTTTAAAGCGTGTTCACTATATTGTTTGACCCAATAGTCTATACAATCTTCTAAAACTAGCGCAGCAATAGCAGAAGGTCTTATCCTGAGGATTTCAGCATATTTTTCTAGCTTCTCTCGCACCTCATTTGGTATCCTAACAGATATAACTGCGGTCTTGGTCATAGTATGCCCCTGCATTCAAATAATGATTTGTTCTATAAGAGTCTTTTTCTTCCAGAATTTTTTATGGCAGAGCTTAATTGAGTTCATTCAATAGGAGAGAATAATTTATTCTATCAAGAATTTTCCAGATTGAAAGACTTTGGTAAAGTAATAATGCACCAAAAATGGGTAGTAAAACAATTTGAGCAAGAGAAGCTAATATGTAAAGATCGAGAGAGAATAAAATACCGATAAATCCAATTAAATCAGCTGATTGATAAATCAAAAATGCAAATAGCATTATCAGGAAATTAGTTAAGAGAGCTCGTTCAGCAGCTCGTTCTGAAAATTTTTTGCGTACGATTCGTAAACGGATCAAAAGTACAATAATCATTAAATCGACAAGAAATACAATTATATACACTCCATAAAATAACACAGTGTCAAGAGCTTCATTTTCAACAATCATAGAAGCAGACAACAGACCTATAAGTATAGCTGGGACTATTGGAAAGTATTTTTCAACAAAGAATAAACGGTTCGAAGAAAGACTGGTATATAGAAAAGAAAATTCAATTGTTATGATAAACATGAATAAAAGGATTATTTTAATCAAATCATGTAGTTTCATCAGTCCAAGGTCTTGGAATGCTTTGAACATGGTTTCAGGTAAAGATATTGCAAAAAAACCTGTTACCAAAAGGGTTGCTGCAAATAAAAAAAGCACTAATGTCATATGAAAAAAAATTTCATCCCGTGTTTTACTAAATAATGGAAAAGTAAGGAAAGTTGAGAAAAATAGTAACAAGGAACTTATCAATGAGAGTAACCCAACAATTATAACTATTGACACCTTATCCTCACATTTGCATTTCTTTCTCTTCAATATTTCTAACCCCTTCTTTTCCCAAGAGATTTTTAAAAGTGCGTAAGCTTTGTAAGCAATCCTTACAATATATTATTTGTAACAGAAATTTACGAAGATTAATTAAAGCTAGTTATTTGGTTTAGAATGGATTATTTTTTGAATTTATTCCAAATTATGGAGATAATGATCAAGATTGCTGGACATTCAAAATATGTCTAAACATTATAGAATGGGAGATATTATTGTAAGAGCGTTGGATGAAGTATCTTTACATATCAAGCAAGGTGAAGTTGTTGTATTGTTAGGACCATCTGGGAGTGGGAAAACAACGCTCTTAAACGTCGTTGGGGCCTTGGATAGACCAACAGAAGGTATTATTAAAATTGATGGAACTGATATAACACGTTTTAATCGACGCCAACAATTTACTTATCGACGTAACACGATTGGATTCATATT
>JBHLKC010000082.1:0-11901 GCA_048887065.1 Candidatus Hodarchaeota archaeon | reverse complement strand
CAACCGTTTCAACGGAATCTCCCTTGATTCTTCTGGTTCTTCGCTTTTAATTAACAACACCTGCATCGGCCACTATGAAGCTGGAATTTATCTTCGTTATTCTAGTTCTTCGACTTTAGCCAACAACACCTGCAACAGTAATGTACATTATGGTATCTACCTTCATAGTTCTAGCTTTTCAAATATAATCGATAATAACTGCAACAGCATTGGTAGAATTAGCCATTATTCCGATTCTTCCGGTATCTTCCTTGATTCTTCTTATTATTCAATTATGACTAACAACAGCTGTAATGACAATCATAATGTTGGTATCGAAATTGGGGATTCTGAATACTCAAAAATAACCGATAACATCTGCAATAGTAATGGTAATTCTGGTATATCCCTTGAGGATGCAGGCTTTTCCAATATAACCGATAACATCTGCAATAGCAATGGCAATTCCAGTATATTTCTTCATTCTTCCAGTTCTTTACGTTTAGATAACAACATCTGTAATAATAGTCGCATAGGTATAGAGCTTTCAGATTCACATTCTGCGACAGTAGTAAATAACTTTTGTATCAATAACAACAACGGTATTGATCTTATTGTGTCTCCCTATTCCCTTCTCCGCAACAACACCTGCAACAGAAATAGCGGAAATGGTATCTCTCTCTATTCTTCTGGTATATCGCTTCTCTACAACAACACCTGTAATAATAATGGTAATTCTGGTATCTTCCTTGATTCTTCTTCTTATTCGATTATAACCCACAACTTCTGCAACAGCAATACTAAGTATGGCATTTCCGTCATTGGTCTTACCAATGTGACTCTACGGAATAATATCTGCAACGATAATGGTGTAGAGAATATCCATCTTTCTGATCCTAGTCCCTCACCTACTACCACCCCAACTACTAGCGGTACTACTCGAATTCCCAGTGTAATATATCGTTTATTCTTATTCTTGATTATAATTGGCCTTCTATTAATAATTGCCTGGATAAAGAAGGATTGATTGACACTTAGAAATAGCCACATCATGCGGTTGATTTTCAATCGTCGTTCTGAAGTGGAATAGCTTTATATGAACTATTAGTCCAAACCGGCGTAGAACGGTGGTTCTAGGTAGTATGGAGGGAATTACTATTTTTCTAGTTCTGATTATAAATTCTTTTAACTGGTAAAATCCAGTATGAAACCACAAGAGTTGAAAAGGAGTTTAAGCGCTCACTAATGACTGGTTAACTGTTTTCTTATGAGTAATACTATTAATTATTTCTTTAGATAATAATTGAAATGTTTCGTCGACATTAATATTCTCTTTGGCCGATGTTTCAATATAATGAACCGTAAAGCCATATTTCTGGTTTACGAGTTTGGTTAGATCTCTAGCGTACTTTATACCATACCTAGGGGCCACTTGTCCTTGAAATGTGGGATCCCTCCTGAGATCTGCTTTTGCTCCAACAATTACAAAAGGGCGCTTTCCCTGACCATTTAGTTTCCAATAAGATTTAATCCAATTGACTAGATTTACGAAAGAATCTTGATTCGTGATGTCAAAAAAACAAAGTGCTCCAACTGCTCCACGATAATAAAGTTCCCTTACCACTTTAAATCGAGGTTGACCTGCAAGATCCCAGATTTGATATCTAATATTATATTTCTTTTTTGTTGAAGAATGATACAAAGAAGTTTCTTTTGAAGCAAAATCAGCTCCAATAGTCATTAGATATTGTGGAGTAAATGGTCTCTTGAACCAGGCCTGCCGAAAAGCGGTTTTACCGACTCCTCCATCTCCAATCAGTAAAATCTTCGCTCTAAGATTCTGAATTCGCATTTAGTATCTGACTCTCCCTTCATTGTGCCTTTAAACATGTAAAGAGAAATAGACATCCTGATAATTTATTGTAGTACCTCATTGTTTATTGACTCATATAAATGTTCGTTTCAAGATAGCTGATTTTTCAGTCATCGATTTTAGAAGTTATATTTATATCACATCTGATTCGATTTTCGTTTTAAAATTCAAACTAAGTTTTAAACTCAATAAAATAAATTTTTTCTGTAGAAAAGATTCTAATAATAATTTACACTATTCTTTTCCTGAATTCACGAATGTAGGAAAAGGACTAGCCAAAATAAAGGTGAAATAACTTTCGGGGGCAATTTCATCAAGTGGTTGTAAATTGAGTTTATGCTCTTCATGAAATTGAATTATGAATTGATTGAGCTCTTTTCGAAAGCGTTCGCCTAGTTCTTTGTTCATTATTCCTACAGACATTAGTTCCTTCCCAGCTAGAATATTCTGGATAAAAATGTTGATTTCTCGGGTTTTATAATTGAAAATGTTTTCTAGATTTCGTTGAACAGCTAGTAATGCTATTTTCATAAACTCTAAGTCCATATTTGCTAATGCTTCTTGCACTATTGCACCTAAATCTCCAAATTTACGCAAATGATCGTTTGGACTCAGTTTCCAATAATTTATGGAGAAATTACGAATTGTTTCTGTCTTTGATATAAAGACCAATCCAGCTTTCTCTAAATTTCTTAAATTTCGAGTAATGGTTGATTGATCTTTGTTTGTTAAA
This sequence comes from Candidatus Hodarchaeota archaeon, assembly GCA_048887065.1. Taxonomy (GTDB): domain Archaea; phylum Asgardarchaeota; class Heimdallarchaeia; order Hodarchaeales; family Hodarchaeaceae; genus Hodarchaeum. The sequence goes on along the minus strand of JBHLKC010000082.1, from coordinate 9,316 downwards.
TTGGCTAGTTGTTTTACAGTCAATTCTTGATGAATTATTAAATTCCAAGCTATCAATGCTCGTGTTTCAGATTTAAACAATCTTTCAAAATAATTTCTAAGGTTAGCTCCTTCTTCTGAGACTGGAATTCCCATTTTTACCCTATCTCCATAAATACACTACTATTTGACACAACCATTACATTTTTATATAAACCTTTTGCGTTATGCATACGGATGTGGTGCACAATGCACATGTGTGCACTATGCGATTAAAATAAAAGTTTACATTGGAGACAAAGAAATGAAAGGACGAAAATTTTTAACAATAATAGAAGAAAATACAAAGTATTTTGATCTTTGTTACTGGAAAGAACGTCGAAGAAATCCAGATTCATCCGATTTAAAGAATTGGACTGCAAGAAAACGGAAAAATTTTCAGAAGTTATGGTTTGGTGAGGAAAGTGACCGCTGAATATAAGAGTCAACAAAGAGAAACAGTTTCATTATCTCAATATTCGCTTGGATTTCTCCTAGTACTTCATCTATTACCTGGAGTGTTGTTATTTATCGGAATGATTTTGTTTTCTCAACCTGAAGTAGCCAGTTTCTTTGGAGTTGATCCAAAACTTGGACCTGTTTTTGGTTACCTAGCTGCGTCGACCTTGCTGTTGGTCGAAGTACTCTGGCTAGTACGAGAGAAAAGAAAATCGGAAAGAAGAGAATTACAAGAAAGGATCATAAGATACACCGAGAAAAGCCCGATCTGGCAATATATCGTGGTTATCCCCATTTTAGTAGCTTTCATGTTAATCATGTACTTGGGAGTTGCTCCACTTGTACAACCATTCATAATAGATACTTTCTTCAGTTGGTATCCACAAGAGTACAACTTCCAAGTTATTCTACATGACCAGTCGGTGTTATCGAATTTAAAAACCTATGAAGGAGCCCAATTATTGGCGATCATCAATTTTATTTTTCCAGCAACGACTTTAACTATTGTAGAAGAGTTATATTTTCGAGGATACCTGTTACCGCGCATGGAAGAACACGTGAAAGGATATGCACCGTTATTAAATACAATCCTTTTTTCGGTGTATCATTTTTTTTCACCATGGGAAAATCCGATAAGGATCCTAGCCACTCTTCCTATCGTCTACTTGGTTTGGTATAAAAGGGACGTTCGATTTTTAATGATCACTCATTTACTAGCGAATGCTGTTGGAGGAGTATATGTCCTGCTTGTGGCTTTTTAGCAAGAATTCTGTGTTGTACGATACTTATCACATTCTTTAACAAGCTTGGTTATACTCTCACCTTGTCGTATAGCAAACGCAAAACTGGTGTTAATATGAGTGAATTATTAATTGAAGATATTATTGAGGGAACTGGGCCTTCTCCAATCAAAGGACAAAAGTGCAAGGTCCATTACACGGGATGGTTAGTGAACGGGATAAAATTTGACAGTAGCGTTGATAGAAACGAACCCTTTGTCTTTCCAATAGGAATGGGGAAAGTTATCAAAGGGTGGGATCAAGGAGTATTATCCATGAAAGTAGGGGGCAAGAGAAAGCTAACTATCCCCCCAGAATTAGCTTATGGCTCCAAAGGAGCTGGAGGCGTAATTCCTCCAAATGCGACTTTAATCTTTGAAGTAGAGTTATTAGGAATTGAATAAAAACTCTACTCAAAAAAATATTTCAATAGAAAAAAAGTCTAGAAGTCATCAATCTGACTTTAATGACTTGAAACTGCTCCCTCAAACCTTAGATAGCTTTCAGCTACACTTCTACTTTTTTTAATTGAACTAAGAAAGCATGTATCATTATTACAAATTTTATCTACTTCATTTTCGTCAAAGTTCATTAGTTCTGCTATATTCATCGTTGTCAATCCGCTGGTCAATTTTATCGTAAAAAAGTAATCCGTAAAAGATTTCTTCTTTACGAATTTCTGAATAAAATAATTCAAACCTTTAAAATAACCATTTGGAAAATATTATGGAAAAAAGATGAAAAATATCTTTAACAAAGCCAAGTTGTATTCCTTCGAAAGATTATTTGAAAGGATAAGTGAATGAAAATGTAGAATATTTTTCATCTAGCTTTTAGAATACATCTTTCTTAATTGGGAAACAAATGAAGAAATACATAGAAGCAAATAAGAAACGCTGGGATGAACTATCTGAGGTTCATTATAAAGGTAAAGGTTACAATGTAAAGGAATTTATCAAAGGGGGTATTTCAATAGGTGATATTGAGCGTCATGAAGTGGGAGATGTAAAAGGAAAGAAATTATTGCATTTACAATGTCATTTTGGTAAAGACACATTATCCTGGGCTCGATTAGGAGCTATTGTGACGGGTGTAGATTTTTCTAGTCGTGCAATTGAACTAGCTAATCAGTTGAAACGTGAGACTGGCTTAAATGCAGCTTTCATTCAATCGGAAATTTCAAAGCTTGAGCAGAGTAAATTACTTCCCTCTTCCTTTGATATTGTATTTACAAGTCACGGGGCTATTTATTGGCTTCCTGATTTGCAAAAATGGGCTGATTTGATTTTCAGATATTTGAAACCTGGTGGCTTCTTTTATATTGCTGATTTTCATCCTATGGGAAGCATGTTCGATGATGAGCATGAATCTGATTTAGTGATCCGTTACCCATACTTTCATTCTGAAACCCCACTCGACTTGGATGTGGAAGGATCATACGCTGAGCCAAATGCTGAAATTAAGTATAAAAAAGAATATGGATGGGTTCATAATCTCGGATATATTATCAATTGTTTGATTAAAGCAGGTTTGCATATAGATTTCGTAAATGAATATCCATTTGTTTCTTGGCAAATGTTTCCGTTTTTGGTTGAAAAAGAGGGAGGTTGGTGGCATCTTCCCGATAAATTCGAAAAAATTCCCCTTATGTTTACTTTGAAAGCCACTAAACTTCTTCAGTCTTTCTGAATTATTTGTACACTTCAGATACGGCATCTGAGTTTTTGGGAGAGAAAATAACTAATATAATCATCGGAAATAAAACGAAGTTGTAATCATTGAGGAGATTGAAATATAAATTAATCAAGTAGATTCGCAATAACCAATATCGTATGACATTTGATGTATAATTTTACGTTATCTTTGCCAACATCAAAAGATATTTATGGTTAACGTGCGTGATTTCAGTCACTATGAAAGTCAAAGTTTATAATTGTTATAATGAGGATGCTAAAGGCAAAATTAATCCAATTAATGCCATTCAGAGGGCCTTTGTTACCACGGATATAATCCTGGGCAATTTAAAAGAATTGAATCCAGAAATATTGGATACTTACATTATCTCATTAAGAGAGAAGTTAAATGGGATTGCAAAGGATCTTGAGCTAGATTTTAATCAATTTGAATTGGATTCTATTACAAATGAGCTTGGAATACTACGAAAACAATCCGAATTACAGAAAGCTATTGTAAAATTCTTTTTTCACTCTTTAGCTTTACCAACGGCTTATAATCCAGAAGAGGGAGAAGTTACCATTTTATATTCAAATGAATTCAAAGCTCGTAATAGGTTTTCTTATTATAGAGTTAAAACACTTGTTGAACTCCTTGGAAAAGAACATGGTTCAGATCTTTATAAGAAAATTGTACCAGATTTAATAAAAAAAATGAAAAAAGATTCTAAGCTAAGTAAAACAAAAGATCCAAAAGCTATTACTCTTAATGATCAGCGAAAGAGCTCAATTGAAACTTGGTGTAGGATTGGTCTTGTAGATTTCACTGTTGCAGTTTTTGATGATTATAAGGTTCTTTATCGTTTCGATAAATGTGGTGTCCACGAAGCGTTAAAAGAATTTGCTGATCCAGATATCGCTTATCTTGCTTCTTGTTATGTCGGTGATGTTAAAGAATTTAATGAAGGCGAAGTTGTTCATCTGAGGCGTACACAGACTTTGCATCATGGAACATTCTGTGATGAACTTTATTGGAATAATATCGTTTATAAAGATACTGAACAGCCATCATTAGCTTTTACAGAGAGTTTAAAGGAGAATTAGGTTCTCGTCTATAGTTGGTCTGAATGATTCTTATTACATCACTCATTTATTATTAAGATATTAACGACTACTATACTCATTTCCAAAAAAAAGGAGGGAAAGGATTATGTTTTTCTTTTCATCCAAAATAAATTTCATTCATTGGGGGAGTAAGACGGATAAATCAGTTTTTAGATAAGACTGAGAGTATGATCGATTGCTTTGATAGCGTCATCAGCACCTTCTAAGCCTACAGAATAACGAATTAGATTGTCAGGAATTCCACATTTATTCCGCATTTCTGGGGTCATTTGGCCATGCGTTGTTGAAGCAGGATGAACCCAGGTCGTATAATTTCTTCCTAAATCAGTGACTTGAACTCCAAAATCAAAATTTCTAGCGAAATTCACAGCTGCTTCAAATCCCCCACGAATATTGAACGACATTAAATGACTAAAGCCCGAGGAACCATCTTCAAATCGCATCAGTCGCTTCGCGAGTTCATGTTGAGGATGTGTATTTAATCCAGGATAATTTACTTTCTCAATTTTATGGTGCTCCTTGAGATAATTTGCTATTTTTATGGCACTTTCTGACATCATTTTAACCTTCAGCTGTAGAGTGGACAAATCATCCCAAATAGCAGCAGCAGCAGAGGGGTGAAGACATGGCCCTAGATTTCGAAAATGACCCCCCTTGACCTTTGAAATAAAATCATTAGCAAATTCTGGCACATTAGTGAATATTCGTCGTTTAGCTACAATTGCCCCTCCAATTGCGCGCCCACTGCTTCCCATAACTTTCGAAATAGAATGTATTACAATATCTACTCCATATTCTAGTGGCCGTAACAAAGCAGGTGAAGCAATAGTGGAATCAATAATTACTGGTATATTATGATCATGTGCAAGTTTAACAAGAGTGGGTATGTCTGCAATAAACAGATTTGGATTAGATGGTGTTTCAACATAAAGGAATTTGGTTTTTTGAGTTATTCTTTCTTGCCAAGCGTTTATTGACCATGGTTCATAAACCCATTCAGGTTTCCAGCCCATTTTTGGATATGTTACATTGAAAAGTTGTTCTGCCCCCCCATACACTTGAGCAGTTGAAAGAAAATTATCACCTACATTTAAGAAGGGCATTGTAGCTATAAAAATAGCAGCCATTCCAGAAGACAAACATAAGGCTTGAGTCTCTTCTTCGATCGTTAAACCTTCTAACGCAGCTATTTTCATTGCTAAATGATCGATTGTTGTATTATCAATTCGTGAATAGATTTTATTGGGATCATTGACTGTTTGATAGCTCAACAACAATGATCCATCTATTAGTGAATCAAAAGGCGCTCCAGTAGGAGTTGTGAAAACTGGGAGAGTCAATGATTTGAATTGTCGCATATCCTCTCTCTCATAAAGTCCCCACAGACCAACTGTGTTAAATTGTTGGTTTTTGGTATTCATCATTTGTGATTGACGTTTATGAAGAGTTTCATCACTCCTAGCACGAAAATACTCTTCGTCACATTTCACTTGTCTTAGTTTTTGTAGTTCCAATTCTAATTGGGCAATTTTTTTCTGACGAAAGGCAGAATCTAATTCAGAATCTTTTTGAGTCATGTTTAACTTATCCTTTTACTCTAATGTTATACTAAGTACACAACAAAATGGTGGAATCTTTTTTCAAGTTCTCAATTGAAATAAGCGGATTAAGATATTAAAATAGCATTAACAAATTTATGATAGTTAAAATTAAAAAAGTATCTTGTTGATCAAATCAAAATAACACAAATGAATTATCAGGTCCATTTCATATTGCTTTTTTGATCAACTGAGGAGAAAGAATTAAGTGTGTGATTAAAAGATGGACAACTCTTTCGATTGGATTAAGAAAGACACCAATCATATAGAAAAAGATGAGCTTGCTAAAGCGCTTTCTGTCTTTAATGAAGAGATTAAAAAAGATCCAAAGAATATACGTGCTTGGCTCTCAAAAAGTGAAGTAGAATTTATACAAAAGAAATACAGAGAAGCATTTAAATCTTTGAAAACTGTAATTAATCTAGACCCCAGAAACGTTGAAGCTCGGGTTAATATGGGGAACAACTACAGAGAACTTGCCGGAGTAAGGAGAAGAAAAATCCTGAAATCAAATGGACATAGATCATTAATTCATTTCAAATTCGCACCCGATGAAATTGAATTACTGAATCAGTCCCTTAAGAGCTTTAATCGAGCATTAAAACTTCATCAAAATCACGAAAATGCTCTGATGGGAAAAGGTGGAGTTTTATTATCTCTAGAGAAATATCATGAATCGATCGAAACGTTCGATTTACTCATTCACTTTTATCCTAGATCAATACATTATTTTTATGCCTTAATTGGTAAAGCAAACGCATTAAAGCACCTTGATGAGAAACGTAAAGCCAAAAAAATCCTTAAAGAGGTTAAGAAAAAATCTCCAGAAAATTCTGATGTGCAAAAAATGGCAGAAATGGCACTTAAGTACATATGACAATAATTGTAACTAGCATTTTAATTTGAGATTAAAGGGACTAAACCAATTTCTCCTTGATTACTTTGTATTTCGCTTGAAAAACGTACAGAGAATAGGGAAAGGAAACTATATTGAACGAGGAAAAATTCCAGACATTAGGATGATTCAATAACATTCTGTTCTAAATATTCTATGATAAACAATTATGCAAAGCGTCAATAAAACCCTGTAGGTTGTCCACTTGCATAAGATGTCCAGAATTGGGTAAAATAATTGGTTCTATTCCATATTTTCGTAATTCCTCTGGATCTGGAGTATCTGGAGTGGCTTCCAATGGTCCTTTTGGAAAATTTTCCTCGCCATAAATGAAGTATCTTGGAATTGTCATATTATAGAACTTCTTATGGAACGTGTCAGGAAGAGTAACTAATGATAACGCGCTCAAATAGATTCCACGTGGATCAGCATCTCTCCAAGAAGCATTAATTATACTACTATGGGAATCCCCTTTTCTAGCTTGGTTTTGCATTTTTTTAATGTACTTAGGATATTCATTCTCAACCCAAGTCTTTTCAGAGAAGCTGGTAATCCATTTGGTACCAACACCTCCTCCAGGAAAGAGATTACTTTCAGCAACCACCAATTTTGTGACCAACTCAGGTCGTATATCAGCTAGATAAATCCCCACCGTACCTCCCATACTGTGACCGAAAACAACACAAGAGATGATTTTTTCATGATCCAAAATCTGTAAAACTACTTTAGCGTGGGATTCCATGTCATAATTAAAGCTAGCAGGAGATTCACTCATCCCACAACCAAGGTAATCAATCAAGATGGAACGATATCCAGTTAATAAAGGATGGTAAACCATATCAGCAAATAGAGGCATAGCTGGAGAATTGAGCCCTGGAAGATATACGAGAATATTTTCCCCCTCTCCTAGATCGTAGTAGCTTACCAACGCATCATATTCTTCAAGGTATAGGGATTTCATAAAAAGGGAACACAAGGATATTTCTTTAAAATTTTTGGTAAACGTTACAGTTTGGTTTCTACTCCCCCTAATTGAAATTCTACCATATAAAGTTTTAAATGATTAGCTTTTACTTAAATCTTCTTTGTAAAAAGGACCACAACATTATGGTTTCCAGTCCAAACTCGTGCATATTGGAATCCTATTCCTAGAACTGCCTCTATTAATTCTTTGGAACAAAGTGCTAACTTTGGAACTTCGAGTTTAAGGTTTCTTTTAATAAAACCTTTTAGGAGAAATGGGATATTTTCTATTGATCCATAAAGAATTGCTTTTGCCATATCAATCTTATTAGTAGCAATGCTTCTATCAAGAAATTCCAACATAACTGTTTTATTGTGGAAAAAGAATTTCATTTGTTATTCGTTCTGAAAGTATTCTATATTTAAGGAGCATTACTCCAACCTATACAAATTTCTTCTTTCGGTCCATTGGGGATGTCCTGCATCAGAGTAAAAGCTGTTTCTATAGGGGTCTCTTCCAAATCTGGATAAGTATCAATATCTTCAGAGATATCTTTTTCTCTGAGACCGAACGCGATCATCTCATGATTACGTTTAAATCCTAATTTTTCCCCTATTCTACAAGATCCTTTATTCTCTGTAACTGTTTGATATCCAACTTTTAGATAGTTTTTCTCTCGGGCTAGCTGTTCACCATAGCTCAAAAGTGCTGTACCAATACCTTTCTTTTGATATTTTCTATGAACTCTAATAGCTTCAATCCAAGCCAAATTTTGAGTTTTCTCTCTTAATCCACCCACTCCTACCAATGATTTACTACTAAAAGCTCCATATAATAAACATTTTGGGTCTTTAATTAAATCCTCAGCAGTGTCACCGATTTTGGGATCATTTAACATTCCCATTGAATCAGATAACTTTTTAATATTGGACAAATCATCTAAAATAAGCTCTCGAAAGTGTAAATTCAAATTTGACTCCTTCTCTTGTTTAAAATATGGAGTTTTTTGTCTATTCTGGAAACTTCAGAATGTACTTTCATTCGTATAAAATAACCTAAGCACTTTTCAGTTTGACGACTAATCAGTTGTTGTTTTTGGTATAATCCTCGTATGGAAGAACATACCCCACAACCATATGAGTATCAAGATAGGTATTAATAAGGAGACATTATTCGGAAAGACGATCACAAAAACAATGAAGACCAAATTAATTACTACGCCAAGCATCCAATGATATGGTGTTGGAGATAGCCCATTGTAAAACACTATAAAGGCTAAAGTAGCAATAGCTGAAGATATGACTATCAATGGTGTTAAATAATCATTTATTGGTAATAAATCGAGAACAATTAATCCACTCAAAGCGAATAGAATCGCAATAAGAACCCAAGTAATTTTTCCAATATAGGTAGTTATTTTTAGGGGTACTACTTTATCCAAGAGCCAAGATCGTCCTGACCATCCCGTATAAACATTACTTTTTTCATCATAACTGTATATCAGAAAAACTAAATGTATTAAACCGTGTGCTGCTAGGAACAAGCCTAAGAATAGTTGTTCTAATCCTGTTATCTCTAAAATATTCATAATGATAGCTCCATCATGGTCTTAACTTGCATCCAATTCTTTTACGTGAATTATAAATCTATTTTTTAGACCAAGCTAAATCAAACTGTTTGTCAGTTACTCATTGGAAATAGATGAAACTATAAATCTAGAGTAAAGTGTCATGAGAGCTAGACTTTTGTGTCTAAACAGGAATGAGATCGAAATTCCTAGACAATTAATCTTTAAACGCGGTTTAT
>JBHLKC010000081.1:0-11967 GCA_048887065.1 Candidatus Hodarchaeota archaeon | reverse complement strand
ATGTTAACATTCAGAAAAAAGTACAAAAAGGAGTTTATCGAATAATGTGGAAAGGAGGATTAAAAATGCCTAAAAAGAGCTATTACTCTTGGGGATTGTTTATACTCTTGGTATTTAGCATTATAGGAGAAATAATTCTTCTAGAAGTATACGTACAATCTACTAGCGAGGATCCGCTCTATAACTCGAAGGAATCTCAAGATTTTTGTGATGTCCCTCGACTTAGGTCTGCTCAACCTCTTTCCTTGAATGAGTCAAATAATGAATCGATAAATTCATGGGCTTCCGTTTCTTCTGAAGAAGATAATAGCTCTGGATCTAAAGGATTTACCTCGAGAGATACTGAAGTCTTTTTACCATCATTTCAAATAAATGGGGATCCAGATCTTAATATTACAAAAATTAGTCCTGAGGCGATGGAAAAAAATGCGAGTTCAATGACTTTCATTCTGAATTTCACTATTCCTGAAGAAGAGGGCGTTGATATTAATGCATTAGTGAATTTAACATTAAATAATGTTAGTCACAATTTATTAATTACTAATTATTCACCAACTGATTGGGTTGAATTAAGAAACGAAACTGGTTACTTCATTGATCAATATTCATTGACTTTCACCTTAAATAATTCCTTTCTTTCAAGTATAGCCTTTGGATCATATGATTTGAGTATGTATATTGATGTTTCAGGGTATCTGTCAAATGATTCAATTCCTCTCCCTATGCGAGATTTATGGGTTAAAATTAGACGTGTTACACCACCTGAGTTCAATAATAGATTGGATACAGATCAATTTTTTAGTGTTGAAATCGAAGTGTTCAATTCCACACCTTCTCTATACCCTGTCGATTTTCTTCCATCAATCTTAGATGCAAATGGGACAAATATTAATCCACGTGCAATTGTAAAATCTGCCTCAGACATAGGTTTTCTCAATTTTGAAGGATTCATTGCGAATGGCACTTCGAATGGAAGGTTCACATTAAATTATAGTCTCCCTGCAAGTATCGCTCAAGATTTCGATGAGGGGGATCATCAGTTGATAATCTTAGTGACTACTTTGGAGTGGATATCAGATAATGCGTCGTCGCAATTCACAGCAAAGGGGACAGTATATCTTGTTTACCTTGATGAATTGACTGTAGAATCTAATCCATCACTTAATTATGATGATTTGACAGCTGGAACTCAGGATAACATTATCTTTCGTTTAAATGTTAATGACTCAATAAATATAACTTTTCATGTGTATGACACTGAACAGAATATAACATCCACCCGAGTTCATGATATTGGTTATCAGAATCCGAATAAACCTGAAGATCCAACAGCAATATTATATGAAAGCACTAATGATCTTGGGGTTGGTACTATTACGTTAATAGCTAATGACGTAACACCTTTCAGTGGGTTCACTCTTTTGTTTTTCGTAAGGGGCCATAGAACTTCTCAAGAATCCGATAAACCATCTAACATTACTATTTTCTGGGATTTATTATACTACACTTATACTTATTATGACAGGCTAAGTAGACTGGATAACAGTGAAGGAACTAATCTGAATCCAAAGAATAAATCTTTAGGAGTCGATGTCAATGAAGAATGGGTTTTCGAATTTCGTGTCTTCTATATGTCAGATGACTCTCCAGCATTAGGTGGTAACATCTCTTACAGTTTTGCTGGAGGATCTCCGACCTATTTAAGAGATGGAGTCAGTGGAGATCCCCTAGATGGTCTTTTTAATATTAGTTATAGTCATCCTATTGCAGAGAGCGTTCTTTTTGAATGTCAAATAATAAGTGGTTCTAGTTTTGACCCCCAGGGTACTCTTTTCGTCAACAAAACTGTTGGGGCGTCTAAATTCAACCTTACGGTGATCTGGACCTATCTGATAATTGAGATGATCTCGGGAGAGACAGATGGACGGCTCTCAACACTAGTTAAAACTTACATCTATTTAAATGCCACTTGGGCTCATGATGAAAATCTAGCCTTTGATGATAATCTGGTTGTGAGAGATCACTTTTGGAGTACTCAAAGGCCTGTGCCTTTGTTTGCTAGTGAAGGAACCTATACTGGATTAGTGAACATTAACACTGGAAGCTATCGGTATAGTGTTGTAGCTGTACTAGATGATACTTTTGGGATAACAAAGTTTACTAATTCTTCCATTATAGATTTTGAGAATCCGCAGATACAAGTAGATATCATCTGGGAATCGATTGAATTCACTTATTCTAATACCTATAATTTTACTCTTTCTCCTGATAACCAGACTACTTGGGGAGTTGAAAGTTTTTTTGCCAATTTTGGTGAAAATGCAACATTATATATTTATGGTCGTCATTCTTATGATAATTCATCTTTTAATGGAACAGCTGTTCTTTATGACTTTGATAGTGGAAAAGCTTATGAAATTCCTTTTGTTAATGGTATTGGTATTTGGATAGGAAATTTAACTGAGGCGGGTCTTCCTGTCTCATTCAGTGTAATGGAAATCAAGGTTGAATATGATTATGGAATCCTCAGCGTGGGTACATTTGGTAGTATCATAATCTCTTGGGACAAAATCGTTATAACTCTAGAGGCTAATCTTACCTATTCTCATGGAACCTGGGCTGATGTTTATGTAACATTCAATTATTTAATCTTTGATTCAGTCCCCGTTGATCCAAGCAATGTAACTTATGATATTGTTTCAAGTGATGGTTCAATTGTGGCTACGAATGTTTCATGGACATATTTCCGTGACTTTAGTCTTGGCACGATTGATCGTACTTATTACATTACAAATATTTTTGACGCTAGGACAGGACTTTCGCAAGCTGAGGTTCGTTACAGATGGTTAGACCAGGGTACGGATCCTGAATCAGGTGATTTAACTATCTATTGGATTGATGATAAAGATCCAATCATTGTGGAACTCCATACATATGACCTCGGAAATGGCTCAATAATTATCGTTTTAGATGTGATTGATGATAGTGAAAAGTGGGTAGGCAGTGGAATTGCTAGTGTTGAGTTATTTGACGAACGTGTTGACGTTCAAGCGATTTTTCCTCAAGAACCTGGGTATGTTTTGCTTCCCTCTGGTATTCACCGATATTATTTCAAATATAGCTACAATCAAAGGTTTGGAAATATAGATTATTTCCAATTCAATTTTAACGAACCCCTTATTTTTTCACTGCGAATTACTGATCATGGGACACCCGATTTTCCTGCGGTTCTTGGGAACATACGAAATCCTCGGACTATTACAGTTGATTCATTCACCGTCACCCCCAATTTTGATCCTTATCGTCCTGAATTTATTTCAGATATAACTGTAAATTATCCGAATTTAGATGAGATACTTACCAGTAAACCTGATATTACTGATGGAGCTGTTATCGTCACCGTTCACATTCAAGATCGCATCTGGTCTGGAATCGACAATACTGAAAGTTTCACTTTCATACAACTTTTAATAATTGATCTAGAAAATGATGAAAACTTTTCCAAAACCATGACTATAGACGATTCTTCTACAGATCGCTCTTTTCGGGATGTTTTGCAGTTTAACTGGATGGGTAATTTGACAGTTGGTGTTACATATCAATTGACTGTTATCATCATGGATATTGCGGGAAATACTAATACAAGAACCGTTGAAGTCACTATAGAGGACCATGTAGCTCCACGGATTGAAAGCATTTCAATTACTGAAACGGATGATCGGAAATTAAAAATTGAAGTGACTGTCATTGAAACAGGAGAAGGAGTCGATTTTGTACGCGTAGGGATTCTCAATTCTCAAGGAAACATTGTTCAATGGATTAATTTATCAGAACAAGTTATTGAGGGCAGTGGGGCGTCTGTTAATCAACAAGCGAATGTTTACTATGCAACTGTGTCACTTCCTTTTGAATTATTAGATTTCATTGGTTCAAAACGGTATTCAATTGAGGTGATGGTAGCTGATCGTGAAGGGAATCATAAACTCTATAGTTCAGATGAGTTAAAAGCGATTGGATTAGAGATTGATGGTAGTTTTGATCCCTTAGTTTTCCATCCCATTGTTTTATTAGTGGGGGCGATTTTATTAATTTTTGGGATCATTGTTGGAATTAGAATCACTTCCAAGGTTGAAGGGTATGATATGAAGAGGATCTTTATGGAAGGAGAAAAGATTGCTCGAGAAGTGATTCTTACTCAAATGGATGAATATGCATTAGGAGTTACAGTGAATTTCTTTGATCAAGTTCAGGGTCCTGTTCCTGTTATCTGGGAGCCCGCGTTGCTTGAGGATCAAGAACAGGTGATGTTAGACCTATCAGATAAATCATTTGCAACTCTTGAGTTTATTGGTCTTGAAGAGACTGAAAGAAGTGGAACTTTCGATTTTTCTACTGGCAGTTATGAGTGTACAGCCTTGGGTTACTCATTTTCAATCGCTAATCCCCAAGCCCGTGGTGGTAAAGAGAATTTAACTATTGTACTCTTACTACGAAAGGAATGGGGAGATAATCTATTAATATTTCAAGATGAATTAACTGAAAAATTGCGTGAGATCCGTAAAATGATTGAAACACAACAAAAACCTTTTCTTATTGAGAAAAAAGCTCGTGAATTACGTGAATTTGTATCAAGAATTATGTTATCGTTCAATAAAATATATGCAGGCATTGATTATGAATTAGAACACCAGGAGGAATAAATATGCAAAAGTATCGATCAAATCTTATAATTTTAATCTTAATGTTGAATATTACAGGAATTATCCTCTCAATTTCAGTTGATAATGCCCTAGTTTTTCAAACTCAAACTATGCAACGCTTGAGGAATGATTCATCCCTGTTATATGATCATTCATTTCCCACTGAGAACTATAATGTTATTAATCAAGGCCAATTTGCGAAAAGTCCTAGGTATTCCATTCAACAAGAGAATATTACGTCAATAATAACTTATAATATTGATGACGATGGAAATCTTGCATTTATACCTAATATATGGGACAATCTCCTAGGTACAGATCCACTAGTTCTAGCTGATCCATTTAAATATCAACAGAATAGTACAATTTATCCTTCTGGAGATGGACTAGACAGCGAAGCCTTATTTGTTAGAATTGGAAATAATGGAACTGATGAGTCCAATCTCGATACAACTCTTAATACTAAGATTTCGTCTGGGATTTCTTCTGGTTGGCGAATTAAGTTCAATGTTACTGAAGATTATGATGTTATTAATATCAGCTTTAAATGGCGGTTTGATGTTTTTGATCCCCCAGCTTTTGATAATTTCACTGAATTAGTACCAGGGGTAATTTTAGATGGGTCTCCTGACTATCAAGAAATTCGGTGTAGAATAAGTCCTCCTCCTTCTAGTGGTCTTGAATCATTCTGGTTGGGAAATCCAATAACTAATCGAAACCCAAATGGCACCGTATTTTATCGGGTCGGTCCAACTGTCACACAGGATGAAGAATGGTTTAATTTCACAGGAAGCTTCCAGGTCCCTGAGAATGATGCTGCGAATTATACTTTAGAACTTGGGGCTTTTATGAATACACGTGAATATTGGAATGAATATTTTGATGTATGGTTTGACAATATTACCATTAGGGGGGTACAAAATGCTACTGACACTCATTCTCCTCATCCTATTGCAGTAGGACTTGAAAGAACAGAAAATGTCTCTCGGTATAACTTTTGGGCTCGATTTAGTGAAGGATTATGGGAAAGTTCAATAAAAAATGTCACTGTTTTTTACACTCGAACGGGTGTTGTTAACGTTGATACAAATGCCAGCTTGGCGTATAATGCTTCAGCCACAATTATCACCCCAGCAGGATATAATCAAACTTATTGGAATTATACCGCAACTGTTAATTTTGATGACGTTGTCACCTATAATTTTACTATATTTGACAGAGCAGGTAACAATTACACAACTGTTAATTACCAGGTAACAATTGGGGATAATAGCCCTCCAATCATTACTAGTAATACAGCTCGCGATAATCCCAGTTTTATCTATCAATCTGGTGATGGTTTCGTTACTATTAGAATCAACGCCAGTGACTGGGGGTACGGGATTAAAAGCGCAATTCTCAATTACACAATCGACGATGGGACTCAAATTATCTCTCATAGTATTCCAATGAATAAAATTGAAGTTTTTCTCATTAACGAAGTTAATCATACTTTATATGAAGTGACATTGAATACTAGTCATGGCATTAAATATGGGGTTACGTTGGATATTTCAATTAAGTTAATTGATGAGGAGGGTAATGACATGCTTTATCCTAATCTATTAACTGATGAGCTTCTAGATAGTGATTCTGTAGCACCTGAAATCACTATCGATGACGTTTACGCCAGTACAAAAGATGAAGGTAGAACTTTTGTAAAGGTTCACGCGGAAGATCCTTTTGGTGAAATTACTGATGTTTTTCTCACTGTTAAATATCTTAATAACAATTCAGCGGTAATTAAGAGGGCACCTGACGGAACCGTATTTGATTATTCTAACCTCCCTCTTATCTATGATAACGCTTCTGGGTTGTATATAATTAGAAAAAACCCCAGTAAAACTCCAGGGGGAGCCTTACAACTTAATTTCGATCCTTCTGATGTAGCGTATAACATTACAGCGACAGTTCGGGATACAGGTGAATTTACTGTGAGTTACTCTTGGGGTGAACCCTATATTCCACCTGATATTGTAGCGCCTAAAGTATCCATCACGGATCTTGAATATTTATACCCAGGCTTATTACGGGTATGGGTTCAGGCAACTGATCTTGGAAGCGGAGTAAACAGTGTCATACTTGAAAGGGACTCAGGAGTAGGATGGACCGATAGTTATACCATGAAATACTCCGTTAACCGAAACCTGTATTATACAGATATTCAGACAAGTTGGATGGGGAATGAATTGTTTGACTTCAGGGTAAATGCTATAGATAATGAAGGAAATGACCTTGATGAGAATGCTCGCCCGACACGTAAATACACTACTCAGATTGTGGTAACTACTCCTATAGGGTTGTTATTAGCAGAGATAATAATAATTGTGATGTTTGTCACTGTTTTTACTGCCTTAAAAATGGCTCAACGAAGACGTTTAAGAATAGTTCGCCGAAGACGTTTTGATGTTGCATTACGTCGGAGTGAACGATTGGCTTATCTTGGAGAAGAAGCAATGTTTGGGTTTGTTGCAGCCTTTGGCCAAAGTGAGGGTGTATCTAGCTTATTATTCTGGGAACCTCGCTTAACGGGACATTTCTATCAATACTTGAAAGAGCTGGCAGATAAAGCAAATACAACGATTAATTTTGTCATGCAAACACGGCCTCAAGATCTCGTTTCGTTTGTTGACTTTCGAATTGAGGAAATTGGATGTAGTGCGATAACATTTGCATATCCTGTCTCTACTCTGCCACAGCAGTGGTTATCCTCTTTAACACTTGAACAAGTTCCTATGGGTCCTGGTCAAGGTGTATTACTCTTGATGCTGCTGATGCGCGAAAAATGGAGTGAAGTCGCTCATAATTTCCAAGATGAGATTACTGAAGGAATTCGCGAACTGAAAAATCTCCTTTTATCTGGTGAAGATAAGGAAACTCTTTTACAAAAAACTCGAGAGTTTCGATTATTCATATCAGGAACAGTTGAAGTACTTGAAGAGATTGAAATAGAGGCTGATGAGATGATTTCAGATGATATTATGAGAGATTTTGATTTAGACTTTGATGATGAAGTAGATCAGAATTCCTCATAAACTAAAAATTGATCAGAGGAAAACTCATTGACTGACTTAATTAGAATTCGAACTGAACCATGTTCAGTTTGTAATAAAACACTACCACTTAGTATTGAAGCAGAGCAGCTTAAACCTGACATCACAGGTTTAGATCTATTTCTAGATCTTCATGGGATCGATGATGAGAAACGTCATGCCCGAATTCTCTATATAGATGCTAAAGGATTTGTAAGAACTATATCAGCTGTGACAAAATTTACTCATGTTTTACATAAACAAAAATCAGAGTAATAGTCTACAATAGACTCCTCAATGTTCGAATTTCAAATGGTTCTCTAATCAGATAATGTCCAAATGAATACGTTGAGCTGTGCCCCGAATTCCCTTACGTGAACAAGATACACTAAATAAGGGCACTTTATAATCTATTGCAAGAAGAGTTCCTTGGTCTAAGCTCAGTCCGACTAAAATATCAAGAATTGCTCCATCCTCATGACGAAAAACTCTTACATAAGCATATTCAGTTTTTTCAGTCCCTGTCTCATCCCATCCTTTTTCTACCAAAATTATCGTAGGCCAGAGTTGTCCTTTTTTAAACCATGCTAATCGATCTTCAAGGGGAGTTTGAACTGATTTGTCTAAAATCTCTGGAAAAGTGTACTTTGGGTTTTCTTTTACGCGATCTCCCATCATCCGAACATGTGGATTTTGTCGTGCTATCCACCCAAAGGTTCTGAATTTCCCCATTTGACCACACCAAGGTTTAATATGAATGGAAGATTGAACTTCATAATAACGATTGAACCGAAGTTCTTTCACTTTGATCCTAAAAAATACCAACCTTTTCTAAAAAATCTTTTGCTTTTGTGAATTAAATAAAGAAATAGATATCTTCTCTTTTTATAAATCCCTAAAATATTTTAGTAAGAGTTTACTTTTATTCTGTTAGATTACTCTATTTTCTCTTCAATTATAGGTTTTTCTTGTTTTTCTAGTTCCCCCAAAAACACTTTGCTAATATTCCAACCGAGAATAACAAACCATGCAATCTCTAATAAAAATAGTAAGATTAGGATAAGCAGGTTTTCCGAAATTATCTCCAAGAAATATGTTAGTACAGCTAAGCCTCCTATATATAATAGATCGGGTGGAAAAAGTTGTCCTGGTATTATGTCTCTTTTATTAGCTTGTACCATCCTTATTTCCCAAAGAGTTATGACTCCACCAATTAACCCACCAATTATTCCAGCAATAAACAATTCTGGAGGCCAAATTATAGGAAGGTTCCAATCTTCTCTTGAAATGAAAGTAATAATATTAGTTATGAAGACTATGACCATAAAATTGGTTATGGGCGCTGAAATAAAAGCAAGGGCCACGTTCCAGAATGTAACTTTTGAAAGAGATTTTATATGAGTCTCAGGTTTTTCTGTGTTGTTTTCCATTAATAAGCCTTCTTTAAGATTTATTGATCTCTTGTAATCGTTCAATTACCCACTTTTTATCAAGTGCAGCTAAAAATGGAGCTAGACGAGGTCCACGAGGGGTTCCTAGAAAAATTTGGTATAAAACCCCAAAGAATTGGTTCATATCTTTGCGAGATAAGCCAAATTTTTCCCGTAGGGAGATCATACTTTCCTTAATTTCCTCCTCTGTCCAATTAACTAATGTCAATGCTGATTTAAGCTCATTAACCTGTTCAATCATTTTTGAATCTAATTTTTGAATGAAATCGAGTGTGACATTATCAGGGATATTTATTCGATAATGAGGGGGTGCTTGTTCTAAAACCCAGTTCCGTGCTCTCATCAATCGATTATGAATATAATTTTCAAGTTCTTTGTTAATTGGTACTGTAAGAATGCCAGTTGCCTGTAATTTTTGAATTGCCTGTGTTGTACCTTCTTGATCAGCTGACACTAGTTGTGATAATATAATTGCATGGGAATAATCTAATTGGAATCCAGTATACTTTGGTACATCATCATAGAAAGTAATTTCATAACTTCGCCGAATCGTGTGTAATTCAGAATCATCCTCAAATGTTTCAATCCCGAAATATACGCGCTGGACTTTATCAAATTCCGCTATATAATTTGGAATCTTATCTAGTCCCAGTACGATTCGTCTTTTTGGAGGAGGTTTTAGATAAATATATCGTAAAACCTCTGGTTCCGCATATCTGAGCCATGTCGTTGGGGTAAAACCAATAAATCCTGAACTTGTCATGTCCCCATAGTCAGTTCGACCTTCAGAAAAGCCAACCCATTCATTCCAAAAGCCATAAGGGCCAGGATGGTGAAGAATAGTATTTAAAACTTCAATACAGCTGTCTCTAGATCCACCTGGGGTAGCATGATCTTTTCCGTATGGTTCGAAATGAACATTGAGAACATACCAGATTGCTAACCATTCGAGACGCCATGTCAGTTTTCCTACCTTCATGTCAGACCATCCCTCTTTCTGACATGCTTTACAATAATATCGAACTATATACTCCTTTAGATTTACTTCCAATGCAGTTGTAGTTCCTATACGGTTACAATCATTACATAGTGGATTAAAAGGAATCCAATCTTCGGGAAAAGGCTTCTCTTTTCGATATTTGTTGAGAATCGTTCTTACTTTTTCTTTATTTTCAATAAGTTCGATTATTGCCTTCTTCATCTCTTCTCTTTGGTAAAATTCATGAGTTCTGATAATCTCTATTGGAGTGCTAAATTGTGACAAAGGATCACCAAAATCCTTCCAAAAATAATCGACCCAAGAAGAATGCTGACCTGTTGGGTCAGGAACGTCAATTAAACGCCAATCTATATATTTTTTTGCTACTTCAGGATCTGTGAAACTATTTAGTTGAGCAGATTTTCCTTTCCAAGGATCAGCTGTATATAAAATTAAATAATGAGTTGCTGAGTACCCGCGGGTTTTTAATTCATTTACTACAGCATTTGTAAGGACAATCTCACCTCGAAGGCGACCAACATGCTGCATCCCTGAAACGGAAATACCGCAATTGCAGTTATAGCTTTCAACCTCAGGCCAATTAGCGATTAAATCGGTTGTTAACTTGTCTAACCAATGCGGAGGGGTCTTTTTGGAGTTTTCAGTCATCTAATATACTCACGTCGTCACGACTCATTCAGAAAGAAATTTGAAAAAGTGTTTAAAAAAGACAAGCTGATGAATAATTATAGAAATACCCAGTAAATTAAGTTATAATTGTAGGATGTATGATTATACAGGATTCAGGGCGTTTATTTCCTCGTTATTCGATTGTCTGCAATATGAATAATTTCAAACCATCCGATAATCTAAAACTTGGTAAGAATAGGTAATTAAAAAATAGGATCATGGTTAATTACTTTAATTAATAATTTCCATTTAGGTGAGCAAAATAAAATGAAAGCATTGGTTTTAGCAGGGGGAAGTGGTAAAGAAATGTTACCATTATCAAAATATTCCCCCAAAACTATGTTGTATTTACATGGTAAGTATTTAATTGAATATGTGATGGATGGGTTGATTGACACTGGGGTTGATGAATTTGTAATTGTTGTAGGGTATTTAGGGGATAAAATGCTTTCTGTAGTTGGGAAGTATCGTCAAAAAGGGTTCAATGTTCAAATTGTAGACCAAGGCGATCAAGTGGAAATTGAGGGTGCCCTTTTATCTGCTAGTGACTTATTCTCAGACACGGATTCCTTTTTATTAGCTTATGGTGATATTCTTGCCCCTTCAAAGTTTTATCATCATTTATTCAATTCTTTTGTTGATACAGCAGCAGATGGAGCTATTACTGCCACTTTAGTGGGTAAATCATCCGAATTTGGTGTTGTCAGTGCTGACGAGAGAGGTTTTATTACGGAAATATTGCCAGACACACCATCTGAAGAAACTGAAACGAATTATATCTATGCTGGGGCTTCAATCCTGCCTACAGAATTTTTTGACCTTCTTCGAGATGAGGGTAGACTTACTGCTGCTTTAGCACGACTCTTAAAGGAACAAAGACGAATATGTGCCTCTTTTTGGCAGGATGAGTGGATAGATGTAGGTTACGCTTGGGATTTACTGGCGGCAAATCACGACATTTTCAAAAATTTGGAATATTCGAAAATCCATAAGACTGCGAAAATCTCACCTTCAGCTCATATCTCGGGTCTTGTTCTTATTGAAAAAAACGTGGTTGTAGATCATAATGCTGAGAT
>JBHLKC010000080.1:0-12161 GCA_048887065.1 Candidatus Hodarchaeota archaeon | reverse complement strand
TTAATTGAAGAATATATCAAAGTATTAAAAGAAAGTAACCGTGAAATAACGAAACATGGAGCAATGACAAGGTATTTTCTAGGTGAATGCCGTGAAATTGTATCTGGAATTCAGCAGAGAAACAAGGAATTTCTTAAGGCAGGACGGATTTTTGTAGAGGTTGGGAAAAACCTTTCTACTTCAAAAAAGACCGAGAAGGAATCAGAAGAGGCATTCGAAAAGTCTCGTGTGATTTTTGAAAGCATGAAAACCCATAAAGACGAAATTTTTGAATCACTTCTTGCAGAAGCAGAGATAAATATACGGAAATATAAATTAGAACGAGGGTTTTATCTTTTTGATGAAGCTAGGGGATTATTTGATGATGAAAATCACCAAATTAAAGTGACTAATGTTGAAAAAGTCGTTTATGCAGAGATGGGTATCCAACTATTGCATAAGTATTTTACTGATACAAAACAAAGGGAAATAGCGGATACGCTATTAGTAAGGTCTAAAGAAGCTCATTTATTTTCAAAAACGCTTGAAGATTTTTCAAAGATTCAATTTGAAATCGGAAAAATCAATATTGAACACAACCAACTTGATTCTGCTTTTCATTATTTCGATGAAGCAATACAAAACTCTCAACTAGTTGGTGACGAGGCAACTCCAAGACAAATAGTTGAATATCTTTTTCATGAGGGAAAAACAAGAACTGAGAATATTTTGAAATCACAGGCTAAACTAAAACTAGAAGATCTAGATCTGCTGTCACCAATAATCTTTTTTAATAAGATTGAAGAAATCGGCAAAAAACTAGATATGGGACATGAAGTTGAAGAAGTCGCGATGTTTATCTGGCAGTTTGGCCAGCAACTATTAGAAAATAGAGCTATATCTGATGATATTCCTTTTGTAGAAAAATCTGTTGACTTTCTTATTAGAAATAATCGTCTCAGTGGTTTAAGTAAAATTGGGGAGCAATTAGAAGCAAGAATGGATGAATATGCTGAGAAAATGGATTTGAGTAAGTTTGAATGGTTAAGAATCTTCCTAGTTGCTGCATATCGAGAAGTAGATGACAATCGAGCAGCAGGTTGGTTAAATGTTAAAATTGCACAGAAATATGGGAGATGGGGCAATTTTGAGGAACAGATAGCTTGTTTACACCAAGCAGGATTTCTTTTTCAAAATACTGATCCTGAAACATTAAAAGCTTTTAGTGAGAGTTTGAATGAACAATTTATGGCAGCAGAATTAATAACAATACCTGAATCAATGTATGACGAAATAATGGGATTACTTGGTAATACTTATTTACAACTCAAGGATTATGATAAATATGATTCATTGTATTCTCAACATGCCTTGAAAGCTCTAGAGGAGAATAATTTTTCAAGAGCGCTTTCACTTCATCAACAGAATTTTAACTTCCTTAAGACAAGAAATAATCCTAGAGCTCTAGCACGAGTTGAAGAACTATCAAATCATCTTCTTTTAAAAGGTAAAGTTGATCTGGCGGTTAGTATACGATCAGAACAAATTCAACTGTTAATTGAAGCTAAAACTCCCCAAGATCAAATCCTAAAAGTCATCACCACCCTTGAAGGACTTATCAGTAATGTTTTCGACCTAAATGCTGACCTTGGGTTAGTTGACAAACTCTTCAAATATATTACAGATTTATACGATTACTTAGGGCTGAAAGAAGCCCAAGGTGACACTGCATTCGAGATCGCGAACCAATTGATTGAAAATGGGCATTTTAAGAAGGGTTTTAAATTCCTCTATAGAGCTTTTGATGAATTTAAAATGGAGAGGGTAATTGAAAAGATAGGACTTCTTTTAGACTTTGCCTCAGATAAAAAAACATACTATGAAGATCTTAAAGATGAAGAAACTGCTGTACAATTTTCAGAGTTCCAAATCAAGAGTCTTAAAGAATTAGGTCAGTTTATTGAAGCATCAGAGTTAATGATAACCCATGCAGTTCAATTACTTACAATAGATGAAGATAAGGCCTTCAATCAATACAATGAAGCCAAAAAAATTCTTATAGATTCAGGTTTAAGTTATGAAGTAAGTAGATTAAATCAGGAATTTGGCTCTGCTCTTTTGAAATGTGGAAAAATCGAAAAGGGGATGGATATTTTAGCAGAAGCGCAGAGCTCGACCGAAACTAGCTCTCTTGCAATAGCTGATACTTGCCTGACTGTAGCAAAAGATAGATTCACTGAAAAAGATTATGACACTTATTTTGTATTAATTGACCGTGCTTTATCTATATACTCAGAATTAGAAATGTTTCGAGAATCATCTTCAATTGCTCTTACAGAGGCAAGAAAATTGTGGAGCGTTAATGATATTCCTTATACTATGATTTTTCTAGAGCGTGCTTGGGCACCGTTATCAACGACTTATGATGAAAAATTAAGTGAATCAATTCAACCTTTACTCGAAGTGACTGATGAATTCATTGATGGTCTGTTTGAACAGAAAAAATTTGATGAAGTAGTGAGCTTTATCGAATTTCAGGAAAGGATTTACAAGCAACTGAATCGTACTGATAAGATCATTGAAGTCGAACGAAGAAAAATCGATGCTTTAATCGGTCGTGGAAACATTGAAATGGCTCTTTCAAAGGTTTATGACATTGCTTCAATGAGTATTGAGGAATCACAGTATACTGAGACTATTTCTCTTCTTAAGGATTTATTACCTATTTTCATCGTCACCGCTCCCTTAGATGCAAAAGAAGTACTAAAGATGTTCATTTCCCTTCTAACCTCTGCGGTACAAGAAGAA
Organism: Candidatus Hodarchaeota archaeon; assembly: GCA_048887065.1. Taxonomy (GTDB): domain Archaea; phylum Asgardarchaeota; class Heimdallarchaeia; order Hodarchaeales; family Hodarchaeaceae; genus Hodarchaeum. The sequence continues at coordinate 9,374 of JBHLKC010000080.1, read as the reverse complement.
ACAGAGAAAATTGTCTATGAAGTTAGTGAGAGTTACATAGAAGCGGAGAAAATTGTCTATGAAGTTATTGAGAGTTACATAGCTTTATCTATTGACACATTACAAACACAGAATATTGAATTATATGAAAATCAAATCAAACTCCTGTTTAGTGCTTTAACAGAAGTAGCTGAAGCTGAAAACGTATTAATATATTTCATTAATCGTTTAACTCAAGAGCTAATTAGAATAGGAAATTATTCAAAATTGTTCAAAATGCTACAAGAGCATTTAGGGATTATTACTTTATTAGAATCTAAAATTAAGTTGGAATTAATGCAAGAAATAAGTGCATTACTATTACAGTCTAATTTGAATGATGAGATCATTTTAACTGGATTAGAAATTTTAAATATACTAAGTAAAGATTTGGAAGAACAGGATAAAGAAACTTCTTCTGGATTATTCTTTATGATCGGAAAAAAATATCGTACAAAAAAAGAGATTCATAATAAGGCAATTGAACTAGCTTTCCTGCAATCAGACGAAATTAGTAGTGTTACAACCACGTTAAACTTACAATACGGTTTGGTTGAGGAAGAATTAGAAACAGAGGACTATCTAGACGCATTAAAAAGGTTTGATGAAATTATTGATAAGTTAAACAAAGTAGAAAACCCGAAGTTACTTGCTGGGAAATTCATAGAATTACTTGATAGGACATTAAAAACACTTGCGAAACAACAAAAGAAAAATTGGATGGATTTGCTATCAACAAAGCATAAAATTATAAGTGAAAAATTTCTTGGTGAGAAGAAAGGTGTTACAGAAGCTGATGAACAGTTCTCTGAGGGCCTCTTAGACGAAATGTTGGATATAACTAGAAATAAGGACAGAAGTGAATAGAACTAGGTATATAAATAGTAAGTAATAAAAATAATTGAAGATTAAACAAACATAGGAATATTTTTCAAACAGCTCTAAAAAGAAGTAGAAAAGGCTAATCAAAATGAGTGAAACAAAAGATTATACAGCATGGTTTGGGCATGAATTAAAGAAACTGATAGATCTTATCACAAAACGAGCAGTCCGTGAAAATCCAGAAATAATTAGAGGACAAATTAATGAAATTCAACGTGGGATAGAGTATGGTTCAAATACCCCTGGGGCTATTGATGAATTATTATTAAAGCTAGGTAGAAATCTTGTAGACTCTCTCGAAGTTTATATACGCCAGATGAAACCAAGAATTCCTTCTGGTATTCCTCCTGGTGGACAACCAACTATTCTAACTGGTGGTGGGACAGCAGAAGGTTTTAATCAATCTTCACAATCTTATAGTGTTGATGAATTGAAAGGTGCTCTTGCTTCTAGAAAGAAGAAAGCTGTTGAATCAAAAATGAAAGGATCTCTTGATCTATTAAAAGAGTACGATGACTAAAAATAAATATCCATTTAATAATGGCTTTTCGAGGACTGCAATTCACAAATAATCTCATCTATTTTTTTCAACAGACTTCGAATTGTACCATTATTCTCTAATACGTAATTTACATCAAGAGCTGCAACTTGAATTTCGGTTAAATGGTCGCTCCATTTTAACCAATCCTCTTTCGATATTTTTTGATTATCACGATTCTCAATACGTTCTTTTCTCTTAATGGAGGGGCTATCAATTCGAATAAATTTAAATCCAAGAGGTGATAAGAAGTCAATTTCATTTTTCCGCCGAATATCATCCACCACAATAGATTTAGATTTGTTCAAATTAACCTCTTTAACTAAATATCGTATCCAGACATCATCATCAATTTCACGCATGAATTTACCAATCCCCTGAAGAAATTCACGGGTAGGTTTTAACCCCAACTCTTGTGCTATTTCTCTCATCTTACCTGAAATTTGCATACGTTGAAAGCTATACTTCTCAACAAGATATTTAGCCACAGTTGTTTTACCACTTCCCATCTGGCCTGTTATTCCGATTAATAATCGCATAGGTAAAACACTCTCTGATTAGCACAAATGTAGGAATTCATACTTAATTTTGCTGATAATGATATCTAATTTTTTATGTTTCACTGACTTGCCAGATTTGAATTAAAGCGATGTAAATTGCACTAGAACGAATGCTTTCTGCTTATTGGGGGGTATTTAATAAAATTAAAATTTCATAAATACACTTAAGGCTTTTTGTAGAATTCAGAGGTGGTTCTACCTTAGCTTTATTAATTTTGTAGGAATAAATATTTTAAAATGATAAAATCTATTCGTTTATGAATCTAAAATCCTCTTAAACCTTACTTGAGGTTCTTAGGCTTTTGTATTGAAAATTAGAAGTTATAAAATAAATACAAATGTAATTTAATGATTATAAAATATCTAAATTGTCCATACAAAAGAATTAGAATCAAACATCGCAAAGAAATGAAACTATAAGAATACAGCGATCAGAACATACAACTTTAACATATCTGATTAAACACGAAACATAACCTCTCTAATGATTAATAGATCAGATCAATGAAGGATAAAGGGTTCTCTATCAATCCTTAATATTGAAGAGTATGAACGTTTGAGGAATGGTTAAAACGATGAATCATGAGAATGACGTGAAAAAAACGAGCGCTGAAGACCGATTTAAACAACTGATCGAAAATGAAGAGATAGTTCTAAAAACAGAGACCCTTGAAGCACGACGCCAAGTTGCTAAGCAAATTATAGAAGCTCAAAATATAGCAGAGCAAGATTATTCAGCTGAATTGGAAAAACTAGAAAAATTAAGAAAAGATTTAATCACTCAGACTGAGACAAAGTTTAAAGCCTTAATGAACGATTTAGAGAGGATCGAAAATGAGGCATTTCAAGAAATATCTGAAAAATACGAACTGAGGAAGAAAGAAGCAATTGATAAGCTTCTAGAAACCATTACTCCATAAAAACTTCGTAATCTGGTTTTAAAAATGATTGAAACGATGTTCCAAACAAAAATTATCGGTTTCAAAGAAGATGTCTTTGACTTTATTCGATTACTCCAAAAATTTAAAGTTCTTCATGTTATCGAGACCCCTGGAAAAAGAGAAGAAGGTCTTTACGAAGACAGACGTCTTCAAGAGTTTAAGGTGAATTTAGAAAGTTTAGAAACGCGGATAGCAAGCATATTTTCCCATCTACCAAGTGATTTACAATCCGTAAATATGGACTCAAAAGAAATCTTTTCAAACGAGGAACTAATCTCACAAGCAGAAAATCTTCTTACAACAGTTGAACCAAAAATACGACATATTGAATCTGAAAAACGACAATTAAATTCAAAAATCAAACATTTGAAAAGATACGAACCCATTCTTAACCGAATCGAACCATTAATTTTTAGAATGGAAGAGAAAGAAAATTTAGAGTCAGTAATTTTAATGTTAGATCGACGTGCAGATCTAGGGATTTTGGAATTCGAAAAAGAGGTTAATAATAGAACTAAAGGCATTTATGAACTTGTGTACAGGAGAGTTGATGAAAACTATTTTGCGGTCTTGCTTCTTTTTGATCAAGATTTTATCAAAGAGATTTATTCATATTTATCAAGTGAAAGGATTAGTGCTATAGCCTTTCCTCCAGAATTAAGGGATGTAAAATTACGAGACATAAAGAAGACTATCCTAGAATTAATTTCAAAACTTGAAACAAATCGGAAATCTTTGGAACAAGAAGTACAAGATTTCATTGCCTCAGCAGAACACATAAAACTAGTTAATATACACAAAGCAATCACAGAACGGCTTAATGAATTTCAACTTGTAGAAAAAATGGGAGGGACTGAGGATACTTTTGAAATAGAAGGATTTATCCCTAAATCCAAAATGAAAAGATTTGAATCAGAATTAAGGAACAATTTTGGAAAAAGAATTCTTATTACAAGTAAAAAAGCAAATAAAGAAGCTCCAGTTTTACGTAAAAATCCCCGTATTGTACGGCCTTTTGAAACAATAACTAATTTAATTCAATTACCTAAATATGGGTCAATTGATCCAACACCATTAATATTTTTACTGTTTCCATTCTTTTGGGGGTTCATGGTCGGTGATATAGGTTATGCTGTTACAATTTTCCTTATAGCAGCAATTCTTAGATTTAGATTTAAGAAAAGACAACAACAGGCGCTTCAGAATATATCGGAGATTTTTATGATTAGTTGTGTTGTTGCAATATTTTTTGGCATTATTTATTTTGAAATCTTTGGTGACCTCGGTGAATTAATAGCTCACGATTTACACTTAGATATTCATCCAATAATAAATAGATATGAAGCAGTTCAGGATTTACTAATAATATCAATCATTGTGGGTTATGGAATTGTTATGGGTGGAATGGTTTTAGGTGCTTATAATAATATTAGACTTAGACATATGAGTCATGCATATGGTATATTCTTTTTAATAATCATATGGGGTTCTATCCCTATACTGATAACCTTAGCAATTATCCTTCCAGAAGTTTTTTTAACAGCATTCTATGTTGATATTGTGATTATTCTTGTTGCAGTACTATTTTTACTAAAAATAGAAGGAATTGCAGGTTTAATTCATGTGATTGAAAAATTCTCAAATATTCTTTCTTTTGCTCGTTTAATGGCAATTGGCCTTGTTGGTGCTTGGATGGGATTAATTGCCAACGATCTTACCAACCAGTTCTTTCCCCTAGGCTTACTCATGGGTTTGGGACTACATCTTATAAATATCGTGATCTTAGTTCTTTCCCCGTCCATTCATGCAATGAGGTTGAATGTATATGAATTTTTCAGTCAATTTGTGGCAGAGGGGGGAAATATTTACAGACCTTTCGGTACAAACTGAAAACAATTAAAAAACAAGTTATATACGGAGAAATAAAAATGATCTTTGAAATACTACAGGCAAATGAATTTGACGTGAATGTCGCAAGAGCGATTGGAGCAGCTATAGCACTGGGTCTTGGTGCCATTGGTACTGGGTTAGCTCAAGCATACATTGGCAGTAGTGCTGCGGGAATGCTTGCAGAAAGACCTGAACAGATGGGTTCAGCAATTATTATGATTGCTATTCCTGAAACCATCCTAGTTTTAAGTTTCGTAATTTCTATTATGATTTTGTTGGGAATCGGCGGCTAATTAAATGAGCCAAGAAATAGATAATTTTCTAGAAGCTTTGAAGGATATAATAGATTCAGAGATAACAGAAATCCAGAATCGGGCTCAAACTGAAATTGAAGCTATTAAAGAGAAAACGAAACATAAAATCACCAAGCTTAAAGAAGAACGGGATTCTTTAACAATATCTCAGTCCTTACTCGAAACTTTTCAGCAAGAACTCTCCAAACGGCAATTAGATTGGATAAAACGGATTAATAATGAGAAAGGAAATTATTTAGATCAACTGTTCAAAGAATTGGGACAGAGGTTTAAGGAAATTTCCAAAGGTTCAGAGATTTATTTTTTACTAAATAAACTCTTTACTGAGGTTAAAGATCATGCAGGAAATGACTATGAAATTCACATTACGCGTAATTGTGATCCTAATAAATTCAAAGAAAAAGTTATGACAACTAAGAAAGTATTTACCGATCTTGATGAAGTTGGTATCGTTATTAAGCGTTTCGATATTCCAATATCTATTGAGAACACTTTAGAGAGTAGGTTGGAAAAGAGTCGAGCTGATCTTGTGGTTCAGGCTTCTCAAACTTTGTGGGGTGACTTGACCGACTCACCATGGCAGGCTCGACAAGTCTTAAATCAATTATTACAGAAATAAAGTCGTCAGAAATTAAAGCATATATCTGTTAAAATCAATTTGGAGGAAACATTTTGACTGGCTCGAAAAACCGTGGGTACATTGCAGCAAGGTTTTACGGTATGCGAAGCCGCCTCCTTAAAGTCGATGACTATCAAAGGCTTCTAACATCAACTGACTTAAATTCACTAATTACTAACATTAGAGGGACGCTTACATATAAAAAAGCACTTGAAGAGGCTCTCCTCCTAGAGGATCCCTTAACAGCGATCGACAGTGCAATTAATAATGTCTTATCTTTACGAATGAATAAAATTCTGAGTTTTTCTGGAGGAAGTTATAACCAAGGATTTAATTTGATGACTTTAAGATGGGAAACATCAAATATTCATTTGGCAGTCCGATCTATTATTGAAGAAGCAACCTTTCCTCTTAACTTTATCCCTTTGGGCCACTTAAACCGTGATGAACTTCTCCACTTAACTAAACTTTCAAGTTTAGATGAAGCGTTAACATTCTTAGAATCAACTTTAAATCCATTTGCTACAGCGGTAAGATCAATTATCGAACAAGATATTCCTCTAAGTGACTTAAATATGATAGATGGAATCTTCAATTACCATTACAATAAATTGATTTCTAAAAAACTTGAAAACATTAAGGATAAAAAAATTTATGCAATCGTAAAGAAGATGATTAACGAAGAGCGAGAATTTGAGAATACTAAAATCATCCTAAACATATTAGGAAAACTATCAAGAGGCACAATGCCCTCTACCTCAAATTTTGAAAAAATAATTATCCCAGGTAAAGCTCGAATTAAACCTGAAGAGATCAATGAAGCAGTGAGAAATAGGGATATCAATTCTTTACGAGAAATCCTCGGAAAAACTACATATCGAGAAATCTTTGATAAGCGAATCTTAGATACAGCAGCTTCTAGAGGATTTCATCAGTATGTGGAAGAAGTAGAACATCTATTTTACAAAAATCAAGTTCGTAAGCGTTTTAAAACACATTCATTCAATCTTGGTCTAGCTTACTTTTGGCAAATGTTAATTGAGGCTAGAAACCTTCGAATTCTAACACACGGTATAGGTAATTTTACTAGAGATGAAATTGAACGGAGGATGTTTTTTGTCTGATTCTATTTTGATTGTTACAAACCCAGAAGTAGGAATTGGATACAAACTAGCTGGTGTAGAAGTTTTTGAAGCTACCAGTGGGATAGAGGTTTTTGCGTATTTAAAGAAAGCTGTAAAAAATCCAAACATTGGATTAATTGGTATAGATGAGGAATTTTATGATTCCCTCGATCCTCGTTTTTTGGAAACTATTAAAAAGCGCGGAAGACCGCTAATATTATCAATACATTCAATGGAAAAAATGGAAAAAGGTACTATTAGCGTAGATGATTATATAAAAGATTTAACAATCAAAACTGCGGGTGTGATTGTTAACGTTGATAAAGAAAGCTAAAGGAGACACGAAAAGGTGCCTGGAGTTATAAAAAGGATCGCTGGACCCGTAGTGTTCGTATATGGTTTAGATGATCCAAAGAAAAACCACGTTGTTGAAGTGGGGGAAGAACGACTCTTGGGAGAGATTATTCAATTGCGTGGTGATACTAGTATTATTCAGGTGTATGAGGAAACTTCTGGTATTGGTATAAATGAACCAGTTTTTCCACTCGGAAGACCGTTGACAGTACGATTAGGACCTGGAATCATGTCAACTGTATATGATGGGATTCAGCGTCCTCTAGATCTATTGAAAGGATCATTTATTGGAAGGGGAGAAAAAACAAGTCCATTACAATTAGATAAGAAGTGGTATTTTGTTCCAGATTCAGGATTAACTTTAGGAATGGAAGTTCAAGGAGGGGAGATCCTTGGAAGGATCCAAGAGACTGAATCGGTTGAACATAGGGCTCTATTACCCCCAAATGTTCGTGGAACACTCAAAGAACTTTCCCCTGAAGGTGAGTATGTAGTTACAGATACTGTTGCTCAAATAGGAAGTAATGGTTCTAAACTAGAAATACCGTTCTATCATGATTGGCCCGTAAGACGACCAAGACCATTTAAATCAAGAATATTAAGTGATAAGCCGTATTTAACTGGTCAAAGAATTCTAGATTTCCTTTTTCCTCTTATAGATGGTGGTTCAGCCATGATCCCTGGGGGGTTTGGTACAGGAAAGACGGTACTTGAACGCACATTAGCTAAATTTGCATCTACTGAAATTATGCAAATGACTCTTTGTGGAGAACGAGGTAATGAGGCTGCGGATGCCCTTCAGAGTTTTATGGAGTTAACTGACCCTAAAACAGGTAGATTAATGATTGATAGAACATCAATTATTGCAAATACTTCAAACATGCCTGTAGCAGCTCGTGAAGCTTCTATTTACATGGGAATAACTATTGCTGAATTCTATCGAGACCAAGGGTATAGCGTATCTGTATTAGCAGATTCTACTTCTCGCTGGGCCGAAGCTCTTCGGGAAATTTCAGGTAGGCTCGGAGAAATCCCTGGGGAAGAGGGATTTCCCAGTTATCTTCCAAAGTTAATAGGGCAATTTTATGAAAGATCAGGAAGGGTAATAACCCTCAATGGCTCAGAGGGAAGCATTACAACAATTGGTGCTGTTTCTCCACAAGGAGGAGACTTCTCTGAACCCGTAACTCAATATACAATGAGGTTCACTACAAGCTTGTGGGCGTTAGATACAGATCTTGCTCGTAGCCGCCATTTTCCAGCCATCTCATGGCGAATATCATATAGTCAGAATATCCGTCAAGTAGGCGATTATTTAGAAAAAGAAATTTCTTCGGATTGGAATAATTTACGAGCGCAAATTTCTACTATTCTCCAAGAAGAAGAAGACTTAGAACGTATTGTTAGATTGGTTGGAAAAGATACTTTATCTGAGTCCCAGAAAGGATTACTATTAACTGCTGAATTGATTCGTGAAGGATTCTTACAGCAGAACGCATTTTCTGATGAAGATGCATTTAGTCCTGCTGAAAAAACCTATGTGATGGCTAAAGCACTCCTAAAAGCCCATAAACTTATATTAAAACGTGTGGAAACTGAAGGATTATTAATAGACCCGCTTTATGAAGAACAATTAATTGAAGACATCAAGAGATTAAGAGAACTACCAGTTGAGGAGATTGAAGCCTTTTCAGAAGATCTACCAGGTAAAGTAGAAGAATTAGGATTTTAAATTAATGAAGGAGACTCAAAAAATGGAGATTTCAACAACACCTACATTTCGTTACAAAACTATTGATTCAATCCAAGGTACTCTCATTTTCTTAAAATCGATCTCAGATGTTGCTTACGAAGAGATAGTTCGCATTTATATGCCTGATGGTCAAGTACGAATTGGTCAAGTTCTTCAAGCTGATGAAAACGCGACAATCGTACAAGTTTTTGAAGGCACTGACTCTATGGAAAGGATTAACACTGAAGTTGAATTTACTAAAGATGTATTCAGAGTTGGCGTTACAGAACAAATGATTGGCCGAACAATGAACGGATTAGGACAACCTATTGATGATTTAGGGCCTCTAATTGTTGAGAAGCGATTACCTATTACAGGTGCCCCAATGAATCCTGTAAGAAG
>JBHLKC010000079.1:1404-12250 GCA_048887065.1 Candidatus Hodarchaeota archaeon | reverse complement strand
TAAACTTCAGTAAGTTTGCTTGGTCCTCCGACCAAATATTATTTGTACCATCCATAATGGAGATATTGCATTAAAAAGTTTATAAGAATTTATGCTAAGACTAGATTCTCCTTCACTAAATCTTTTTTTTCTCATTTAATTCTGTTTTATCAAGTTGATTCACTCTAGATTTTTCTCAACTCTATCTGATAAAGCATTTCTTCATTGTTTGCTGTCAGATTGGTATAGAACCAAAAATAATAACTAGTTTTAATCTATAAAATTAATTCTTGTCTGAATAAGAATTTAATTCAGAATCATTTGCGCACCTATGAATGCAAAATCTTTTGAAATAGTAGCAATTTCTCGTCTTAATCCTTGTAGGTATACTTCATTTCTCCACTTTTCTGGGAATATTTGAAGAAGATCAGGTCGAATATTTCGGATTCCAGGTATTTTCTCTTTGTATTTTTCATCAGGGATTTCTAAAGCAATTTCATTTGTGATGTCTTCTTTTGGATATCTAGAAATTAGAACTCGTATTGGTGCATTTGGTGAATCAAATTCCTCATAACTCTCTGTTGTCTTCCTTAGCATAAGAAGTGGTTCTTTAAAGGGGAAAACAAGTTGTGCTAAAATTAAACCTCGACTAAAAGCTCGTCTACTATAACCTGCCATGTCATCTTGGGTACTTAAAGCCCGAAAAGGGAATTCTTGTAAAAAATCACTCATAATAAAATTGTGTGGCGGTGGAAAAACAAATGGTTCGGTGTTAAAATGAGAATTAAGCCATTTCTCTTCAGGTACTAGAATAGCTGTAAGGTAACGTGCGTCAGTCGTAAATCTTCTTTGTTTTGAAATAGCAAACTTGGTCCAATAGATTCCAGCTCCATAAAGTAAAATATGTGATTTTTCCTCGTGAAATATCCTTGAAAAATCGACTGGAATAAAAATGACAATTGAACTTTCGATTGAATATACTTCTTGATTTTTGTAAAACCATTTAAAGTGAGGTTCATGCTCCTCTTCTGCAAATTTTGCCCAATCTGAGATTAATATTAATGATCTTAAGAGTCCTAAGTTTTGCTTTGAACGTAATTGGCCTGGTATGTTTTTTCGCATTTTCACCAAATCTGACTAAGTCTTTTCATCATTATATTTGAGGAACAATCTCCAGTTAAATAGGTTAGCTTTCTTATACATAACAGTCTTTGTCATTTCATAAAAACAAAGATAGATGCTAATATAGATAAGTACATTGGTCTATTTTACTTGTTTCTATATTAATGTACTCGAAAAATTGTTGTGATAAAACATAAATCCTAAGTAATAACTGTTTTTACAAAAGAGATTGAATATATTGGGTATTCTTATAAATCGTTAAAATGAGGGGTTCCATCTGAGGAAAAAAATGAGAGGGGAGAGAAGAGCTCATTGTAGTAAAATGAGAAAATTATATTTTAGATTCCAGCTTCAATGATCGGGGGAAAATCAAGGGCAATAGCTATCGCATTAAAAAGATAGATGAAGAATAATGTTAGTACTCCAATCCAAATTGAAGCGTTCCATTTTGTTAGCTCGTCTTTTTCTGGAATGATTATATATTTAATTAAATAAACTATTGCCAAATAAATCAATACAGGAACTAATCGGCTTGTTGCAGTGGAGATAAATGGGAGAGGATCAAGAACTCCTACAATTGCTCCTACGACAAGTGCGACTAGAATAACAATGATTGCTGCAACTATTAATATCCGAATTATGTAACCTGTTTCAGTTTCTTTTTTACCAGCTATCAATCTTGTACCTATATACAGAATAATTGCGACTAATATAATTGCAATGATCAACAAAATTAATGTTGTTATATCGCTTAAATCTACTTGATCTTGTTGTAAAACCATAATAGTTCACGTCTTTACTCTTGATAGAATAGTAATCTAAGTAAATAGGATATCTGGGTATTGAAATAAAAACTTCTTTGTTCGGTATCAAAGGGCTATTTTGGAGGATTTTAACTTCATGATTATCCAAACTTAGATTTTATTTATCTAGCATTATGATTATCTTGAGTAATCTTGAAGACTTTTTCTAATAATGTAATAAATCCTTGTTTTGAAAATTTTTGAGCAGTTTTAAACGCATTTCGACCATATTCAGAAATTAATTCTGGATTTTCGATAAATCGGGCTAGAGCTTGAGCAAAAGCCTCAGGGTCACCTGGGGGGACTAGAAAACCATTTTTTCCATCATGAATATAATCTAATACTCCTCCGCTAGCAACACCAATTACAGGAAGATTCTGACTCATCGCTTCTATTACCGTTAAACCCTGTGTCTCGGTATCACTAGGGGTAACCATGAACTCTCCCATTTGATAAACATAAGGTAATTTTGTATGGCTTAAAAAACCAGTGAAAGCATAATCTTTCAATTTGAGATCTAAAGCTTTCTTTTTGTACATTTTTAAATGTGGGCCATCACCTACAATTAAAAGAAATGTGTTCTTGTATGTTCTCTCAATTCGTTTGAAGGCTTTAAGCATAACTTCTAATTTTTTCTCATAAGATATACGCCCACAATAAAGAATTATACGTTTATTTGGACCTATACGGTATTTTTCTCGAATCTGGTTTTGGAATCTGGTCGATTCTGACGTGACTCGTTTATCAAAGAATACACTTGAAATCATATTAGGAAGAGCATATACAGGAGGTTTAACACCATGGGATTTCAAAGCTTGCTGTAGTGTTTTCGATGGAGTGATAACTACGTCTGAATACTTATAGAACCAGCGTATATAGATCCAAGCAAAATTCTCAAACCAGGGTGTAAATCTTTCAGCTTGAAATCCCCCAATTAAATGACCCGAATATTGAACTAGGTCCGTATGATAGGTATTAAGTAAAGGAAGATCTTGTAGCATACGAGCAGTAAGCACTGCCCCATAACCCAGGGAGAATGGAGAATGACAATGAATGAAGTCAATTTCTTCTTTTTGGATTGCTCTGCTAAATTTCAGAGATGGTAAGGCAATATTATAACCTGGGTAGGCTGGAAACGGAACACTTCGCAACTCATATATTGGAACGCCTCCTATTCTGAAGGGTTTACTTTGTTTTAGTTTTGGTACAAAAATAATAAACTCATGTTTATCTTTCAAACTTTGGACTTCGTTTATGATTGATATAACAACACCATTCAAATTAGGTACCCATGAATCAGAAAAAATTGCGATTTTCATCCATTAAACCCAACTTGAGTTGTTTTAGCGATTAAATTCCTATATTTTCATTCTAAAAATACTCATATTGTAATTTAGCTCTTCTACAGAAAAAAATCTTCTGGTAAAAATATAAACTGACTTCTTTTTTGGAACAAAAAAGATATGATGTTATATTTAATAATTTATGGATTAGAAGTCCCCACAGATTTCAAAACTTGACATAATAGTCAGAAATCCTGAAGATGTATGTATTGGACATTATCACTAGGTTTTGCAATTCGGATAAGTTCTCTTTTTAACTTATTTGGGATATCTTCTTTTTTTGGTGAACATGCTGCAGCCATTCGATGACCTCCTCCATTAAATGCTTTTGCTACAAGTGAAACGTCATAAAGATCCTGCTTCGTTTTTGTAACCCTAAGACTAACACGAATGGGTTCTTCATACGATTTTGAATAAACCACAGCGATTACAGAAACACCTCGGTCAAAGATCGGACGGATTACCTCTTTTGCCAGCTTCCCTGGAATTACCCCCCTTGTGTCAAGTATAATTATATTAGGAAAATTTATTGTCTTTCTTAAAAAATCAGAGATTCTTTGTTGAGTTTCATCAAAAATAGACTGGACATTAATATGATTTTGAATTAACCATTGATTTGTGAGGATACCACGCCCAAATTCAGCTAGTAGTTCGCTTATTCGCCGAAGAACCATTGTATCGTCATTATTAACGCTTAAGACCATTTCTAGTGGGCGATATTCATCAGGTAGCTGAGCAGTATCTGCAAAGTGGCCAAGCTCTTTTATTTCCTTTGCTATAGGATCATTACCAAAATCTAATCGTTTAAACACGAGATCTGTAGCCGAAGATGCGTTGGGATCTACCCAATCATGTTCTGTCAATCTATTTGTCTCAACTAGATTTTCAAAATTTGATTTGTGATGATCTAGATTAATCGATGTTCCTATTTTGGGTAAATCACAAGTATAATCAATTGAGACATTCGAATGTGAAAGTTGTTTCGCTTCTTTAACTGTAGCAAAGATAATTTCGGTTTTAAATCCAAATTTTCGCAAGAATAGAGCAGCACAACAGATACCATCAATATCAGTATGCGTTACTACTCTCATAATTCTTTACCGCATTTGAAGCAATATTTGGATTCCGTAGCGAATCTTGAAGACTGACAACGAGGACAAATTTCTAATGTTTCTAATCCTGCGTGTTTTGGTGTGGATTTTCGTTTTCTTAACGCCATACTTATGCTTTCTTCTATTGGTGAGCGCCTTTGAGGTTGACGAGATGCAAAAAAATAGTAAGATATACCAAGGAGTACAAATCCACCTAGGAGTATAAGAAAGAAAAGATTTGAATCCGAGGTACTAATAACATTAATCAGGATTAAACCATTTGTGCTAGCTTTTCCAGGAATTTTTATATTCAACCAGAGAATTGCTTCTCCTGCAGCTAGTGGCTTCCAAGATCCCAAATACATATTATTAGTCTGATTAAACATGATTTGACTAAAAGATCCATTTGCTTCTATTATAGTTCCATTAAAATGAGAAGCAGAAAAAGCTGAGGAGTCTATGGTTACTTGTATTCGTGTTGAGGTGCCTATTGTAGGTGTTGAAGAAATAAGAATTTCTAGTGGGATTTGCTGATCTTGGATCATCCAATGAAAAATACGAGTTGTTACTATCAGATTTTCAAAACTTTGATTAGAATAAAAGCTAAGATCATTAAAGGGTAGTTCACTTCCAAATACAACGACTTTTCCATTCGATTCCGTATTTTCCCAGTATCCAGCTACAGGGATATTAGATATTCCACTATTAACATCTGTAGCTGTTGCAAGAATTTTTGCCTCCGATTCTGGGAAAATAATTATATTTGTACCATTATAATCAAATTCCAAATCATCATATTTCTCTTCAAATATTTGATTTGAATCACTGAGAACAGCTTTTTCAAACCGTGAAAACCGAGGCTTTGTACTATCATTAGCAATACTAATACCATATGGTTTTAATAATTCATTAATGGCAGATTGGTTTGAGAGAATTTCATTACCTTCTTGAATTTGTGATGGATAGGATAGTACCAATAAGGAATGTCCTTCTGATATCCAATCTTGAATGATTTTAATCTCCTCTTCACTGATTCCCAACTCAATATCCGCCATAACAAGTATGTCTTGATTCTCAAGATCTTGCCTTGAGATTCTCCCAGATATTTGGTGTGTGAAAACTAATGGGCCAGCCACAGTGGTTAATTCTCCTGGCCGAATTGCTCCTGTTACATTCATTCCGTAAATTACTTCAAGATAATACTGCAAATGGCTGTAGCTTCCAGTGGGTCCACTAGGGACGAAAGAATCATCATCATATCCTTGATAAAATAGGATGTTGCCTCCTGGGTAACGATTTTCTATCTTAATAGTAAGATTTGAAGACCAAATTGTACCATTAGTAAAATTAAATGTTACATTTCCTTCCCGTTTGTCCATCCTTAGGTTTTCTGGTATGTACAGAGACAAATTTAGATAATTCAATCCAGTTTTAATCTTTTGATTTACATTTTCGAGAGATATCCTAATAGGAGATATTTGACTGTCATTTGTTGATAATAAAGTGCTATTAATTGTACTATATAGAGCGATTCGATAGATTCGCTCTTCTCCATTTACTGAATGACCAAAATAAGAGAAATCAGATGATAATTTTCTTGGAGCAAACGTAAAGAGAGGCTTTGAATTGATGATTTTTAACCTCTCATATGCCTTAGAGATATCTAAAAAGCCATTACCTTGGTGAATTGGGGAGGTTTTATTCATAAACTTTGCTGTTTCTAGAAGAACAGCTTTTAAAGTTGTTACTGATTCGTTTGGAAAAGCTTCACGTAATAATGCTATAGTACCAGTCACAAATGGAGCAGCAAGTGAAGTACCAGACGGAGTAACAATCTTTTCTTCGCTAGCATAAGTAGGGATATTAACACCAGGAGCTACAATGTCTGGTCCAAGTAGTCCAGAGGGTCTAGGTCCACTTGAAGATACAGGAGAAACTATTGTTTGATTAAAAGCCATACCTACTGCAATTGTCTCAGTATAGATTGAAGGAGTGTTAAGGCTGGTTCCAAATGGACCATCATTACCTGCTGCAAAAATTGCGCTTATATTGCGAGAAGAAATTTCAGCGAATATGGATGAATTTAAAGAGTTTAAATACTTGCCGCCTACGGATGCGTGAATAATTGATACATTCAGGGTAAGAGCGAGCTCCAAGGCTTCCTGAATCCATTCTGGTTTGATATGACCTGATTCATCAGAAACTTTGATGCTAATAATTGAAGCTTCAGGAGCAATTTTAGATATAATTGATGCTACCGAAGTTCCATGACCATTATCATCAGTAACTAGTGTGGAATTTGGAATGGTAGTGTGACTTGAAATTAGATTTTTTGAGTTTAACCAAGGAGTGGTGTTTATTCCTGAATCCAATATTGCTATGGTAATATTTTCCCCTGAAAGTCCAGCATTTATCACAGATCGGGGGTTAACCTGATTATAGAATGAATCAAATGATTCATTGATATCGTCTATTTGCTGAAATTTTGTGTTTCCTTTTTGATTTATTCCTTCAAGATAGAGTGGATAATTTTGTTTTGGGATATTCATCTCAAATTCTGAGTTTAGAAAGATTTCCTTAAATTCTGGCTGTGATTGTAAATGAGGGGCTGAATAAAAATAAAAATTGCTTAAAATAGTTACATGAAGGATTATCAATACAATAATCCTATCTTGAAAGAATAATCTCCAGACACGCATTATTAGCAGCCCAATAACTACAATCTGAACCTTATAAATTAATGATTTCTCTAATCGAGCTAATTTCTATTGTAGGGTAAATGGTTTTTTTGAATCGATAATCAGAGATTCCTGTTTTAACTAGGATTGTATCCATTCCTGCCTTAATCCCAGCTAAAATATCAGTCGATAATCTGTCACCAACACAAACTGCTTTTTTAGGATCAAAGCAACCCATTTCTTTTAATGCTAGGTCGAGTAGATATGGGTTTGGTTTTCCAATTATTAAATCTGGTTCTTTACCACATGCAGTCGTTAGTGCTGCTATCCCTGCCCCTGCTCCAGGAACCAATCTATCTTCTAGAGGATAGCTGTTATCAGGATTAGTACCAAGGAAAAAACCACCATCCTCTAAGATTACTCTCATTGCATCAGCTAATTTTGTCCAAGTCATTTGACGATCCCAGCCTATACAAACTGCTTGCAAGCCAGATTCATATTCTTCTGTAACATAAATATCCTGTAATTCTAATTCTTCTCGTAATCCGATCTCACCAATTATAAAAACTCTCTTGAAATCTTTCTCCTTTATATAAATAGCTGCACCATAAGCAGAATTAATTATTATATAATTCCTCGGATTAAATCCTAATGATAAGAATTTTTGAAAAAAGCTATCTCTGGATAAACTAGAGTTGTTAGTTACAAAACCTAGTTTATACCCTTCTTCTTCTAATCTCTCTAAAGCATTAATTGCTCCATTTATTGGCTTACTCCCTCTCCAAATGACACCATCACAATCAAAAAGAAGGCAACATTTTTCTCGAAGGTTAATTTTCAATTTATGACAATCCCAAAGTTTTATGAACTCTACCTATCAATTCTTCTATTCTTATGAAGCTTTTTCTCAGTCTGTCTTGAATATATTCTTAAGAATCTGCTTTACCAAGGCCAAGTTCTACTAACTCGAATGATTCTTGCCGATCTGGGCCAATACTTAATAATACAATCGGAACTCCTGTTTCTTTCTCAATCATCTTGATAAATTTCCGAAAGTTTGTAGGAAACTTTTGCCATCCTTTTGAGAATATATTCATCCATTCTTCTGAGGTGAAAAATCCCCAGCTAGGCAATACCTGAGTAGTAGCTCTTATTTTTGCAAGATTTGTCACTCCTGCAGGAAAAGATGGGAATTCATGATCTATCCTTTTCTTCTGATAATCAATAATTACTTCAAATTCATCTAATAGGCCAAGAATATCTAATTTTGTTATTGCCAGCCCTGTAAGACCATTAATTCGACAAGCATATTTCAAAGCAACTAGATCTAGCCAAGCTATTCTACGGGGTCTACCTGTAGACGTTCCATATTCTTTTCCTTCTTTTTGAATTTTTTGACCATTTTTTGTGTCAGTAATTTCACCAATGACTGGACCAGACCCAACTCGCGAAGTATATGCTTTAACAACTCCAATTCTTTCATTTAAATATTGAGGTCCAATTCCTGTTCCAGAAGAGGCAGCTGCCGCAATACAGTTTGATGACGTATTAAATGGATAGATACCATGATCAATATCTAACAGTGTGGATTGTGCACCCTCGAACAGAACATTAACACCTTTTTTAAACAATCTCTCAAGTTCTATACCAGTATCAACCAGCATTTCTGAAAAATTATTGCGCCATTGAGAAAATAGGGGACTTAAATAATTCCACTCCAGAAGTTGTGTTATCTTGGGAGGAAAATTTTGATAATAGGTAGCAAGTAAATTTATTTGCTTTTCTAACTGTTGAGTATCCCACAGATCACCTAAGCGAACTCCAAATCGGGACACTTTGTCCGTGTACGCAGGTCCAATTCCTCTTTTTGTAGTTCCCGCTTCTCGAGAATGTTTTCCTTTAATTTGCTCTTGAAAAACATCAAGTTGTTTATGGTGCGGTAGAACTAATTGAGCTCGTTCACTAATTTTCAACAAATGTTTTTTATTGGGAAATTGAGTAAGTTCTTTAGCGACTTGTTCGAGATCAACTACAACCCCATTACCAATATAGCTGTTTTTTCCATACACTAATCCAGAAGGAAGGAGATGTAATGCATATCGATTTCCCATTGCTACAACGGTATGACCTGCGTTAGCACCTCCATTAAACCGAATAACAGCGTCAATATAAGGTTTGGAGGCAAAAAAATCAACAATTTTTCCTTTTCCTTCGTCTCCAAATTGGGTACCAATAATTACCAACCCTTTCCCACTAGAATTCACAGTTTCCATCTATTCAACACCTTTATACTCTGAAAATCTTGTGACTGTTATTAGATAAAAAGCCTGTTCATGAACCGTTGGTCTGTAGAAATTGTTTTAAAAAAGAATTAGAGCTTATTGAATCTTTTAACTCATTGTTTTCTAAAAGAAGTTTTTCCAAAAAATCTTTAGCTCTATCTGATTGCTTTAAATTTAGCCATGCTCTAAGTAATAATTCCAAATCTTCTAGGAGTAATGGATTCACTGAAACAATAGGTTCAAGTAGTTCAATGACTCGGAGAAAATCCTGCAAATCAAAAGCTAGCCTTGCAGCTAGTTTCTTGGCTGGTAAATGTTCTGGTGCTGCATTAACTACCGATTGTGCCAGAGAAAATGCTTTTTCTTTTTTATTTTGCCTAAGTGCGATCAGCGATAATTGAAGCTTGCTTTCATGAAAGGCTGGATCTAATGCTAAACTTAAATTGAATTCCTCTTCAGCGTGAGTGATATCTCCTATTTGAAGAAGAGTCATGCCTAAAAAAAAATGAATGGTGGGATTATTCTTATCAATATTAGTAGCGTCTTCTAACATTCTTTTCGCACGATCAGGTCTTTGGGTTTCAAGAAAAAGCTCAGTAAGAAGAAGCTGAATTTCGAGATTTGTTTTAGCAATTTTCCTAGCCTTGTAAAGGGCTTCAATGGCTTCTTTATTTCTATTTAATCTTTTTAAAACACGAGCTATATTGATATACAAGCTCTGTGGTGGTTTTCCAGATCGAAATAAAGGGGTAGCTTTTTGATATGCTTTTAATGCTTCAGACCAAGCCTCTTTTGCATGATAAGCTACACCTACTCCATATTGAGCGTGTGCTGAATTTGGAAATTTCTGTAAAATAACTTTGTAAATACGAAGGGCACGATCATATTCTTTTTTCTCTAAAAATGTCTGTCCTAGGAGAAGGCCTGGATCTGGATGGGTTGTTGATTCAATAGCTACTTCTAATACCATTTCAGCTTTTTCAGGTTCATTTAGTTTAACCCACAACCTCGCTAATTCAATTGGGATCTTATGAGATTGTGGAAACTTTCGTTGCGCTCCTTCCAGAGTTTTGATCGCTTTCTTTAATTCATCCTTTTTTTCGTAAGAGCGGCTAAGTAATATTGGGATTTCAGGATCTTTTTTATCTAATCCTTTAGCTCTTTCAAAACTTCGTATTGCTTCATTATAATCATTTAATTGAAGTTCAACTAGTCCCTTTTTCAACCATAAATTCGGATTTTTTTTATCCAAACCAGTTGCGCGTGAAAAAGCAGCTTTTGCTTCATCAAATAACTTTAAATTAGTTAAAGCAATTCCATAATTTCCCCAGACAATCGCATTTCGCTGAATCTCCTCGTCCTGTAAAGCTTCTTCAAATTTCCTCCTTGCTTTTTTCCACTTTTTTCTATTTAATGCAAAGACACCTGACCGTACTAGTTTCAAGGGATCTTTTGCTTCTTTTGTACGAGGAGTCATTTTCTACTCATCAAAAGGAATTCAGGATAAAACACGTTCAACCATTTCTATTGCATTTTCAGAGCAACGGG
>JBHLKC010000079.1:0-1304 GCA_048887065.1 Candidatus Hodarchaeota archaeon | reverse complement strand
TTTTTTAATGATTAGATACAATGCTATAACGAATAGTAAATTCTAGCATAAATTCAGAAAAAAATAGAGACATTCTTTTTATTAGAAGGAATTTTTAGTTAAAATGAGAGAAAAAATTAGTACTATTACACAAGATGTGATTGAATGAAGAAATATGACCTTATAGTCATCGGTACAGGATCAGCAATGAATCTAGTAAGTCCAATGCTCCAACAGGATCCTTCTATGAAGGTTGCTGTCATTGATAAGGATGAACCAGGTGGTATCTGCTTAACTCGTGGGTGTATCCCGACAAAGATTTTGGTTTATCCTGCTGAATTAGTTCGAATAATCGAACATTCTAAACAACTTGGAATTGATGTTGATATCAAAAACATAAACTTTCCTGCAATTATGGCACGTATGAGAGATTCTATCGATGAGGATATCGAATCTATCAGGCAGGGGTTATCCCGATCAGAAAATATTGATTATTATCCCATGGTAGCTGAATTCGTGGCCCCTTATCAATTGAAAGTAGGTACTGAAACCATAACCTCAGAAATGATTTTTCTATGTACAGGATCCAAACCTTTCATCCCATCTATAAAGGGATTAAAGAATATCGGATATCACACAAGTGATACCATCTTACACATGAAAGAACTGCCAAAAAGCCTCCTTATCCTCGGTGGAGGGTACATTGCAGCAGAATATGGACATTTCTTTTCAGCAATGGGGTCTCAAGTGACAATTGTTGGCCGAAACCCTCAATTTCTGCCCCAAGAGGAACCAGAAATTTCAGCTTTAGCTAAGGAAGAACTTGGAAAACATATGAAGATCATAACGAATCATGAAGGCATCGAAACAAGAATAGTCGGGAATCTAATAGAGATTGTTGTTAGAAATCGAGAAAATGGAGATCTTGTTAACTTTTCTGCTAATGAAATACTGATCGCAGCTGGACGTGGTTCTAATAGTGACATTTTACACCCAGAGAAAGCAGGAATAGAAATTGACAAGGATGGTTGGATTAAAGTTAATAAATATCTTGAATCATCTCAACCAAATATCTGGGCCTTTGGGGATGCGAATGGACAACACCTCTTCAAACATGCGGGAAATTACGAATCTATGGTTGTTTATTATAATGCGGTGTTAAAAAGAGAAGTAGAAGTTGACTACCACGCTATTCCAAGTGCTGTTTTTACTTATCCCGAAATTGCTCGAGTGGGATTACGCGAAAAGGAGGCAATTGCGGAATATGGTGAGGACAATATAATTATTGGTTATCAAAAGTATGAAGATACAGCAAAAGGAATGGC
>JBHLKC010000078.1:0-12469 GCA_048887065.1 Candidatus Hodarchaeota archaeon | reverse complement strand
ACCCTTTGTTAATGTGGGATTATTTCTAATCCTTGGTGATTTCTGGGATCTTAGAATTCTTAAATCTGTTCTTATGGT
Organism: Candidatus Hodarchaeota archaeon; assembly: GCA_048887065.1. Lineage (GTDB taxonomy): Archaea > Asgardarchaeota > Heimdallarchaeia > Hodarchaeales > Hodarchaeaceae > Hodarchaeum. The sequence continues at coordinate 12,391 of JBHLKC010000078.1, read as the reverse complement.
TGGTATTCTAATTTCTATGATATCCTTAGTTATTATGGTCTTTTTAAATGATAAACGAAGTTTAGGAAAAGCTAGTGAGCATTTAAATTCAGAATATCAAAAAAACAATAATAATGTTAAGAATAATGAAGTAAGTAATCTCTATATATCGAATAATAAGAATCAAGTAGGTTCCAGTCGAAAAAAAATAATTTTTATTTTAATGGCAAGTAATCTTATTATTGGAATGGGAGCAGGAATGACTATTAAATTCTTTCCCATCTTTTTTATGCAGATCTATACCTTAGCACCAATAGGAGTTCAACTTATTATGGGTGCAACCTCAATACTAACAGGATTAACAGCCTTAGGTGCTCAAAACTTTTCTTTACGAAGAGGAAGAGCTGAAATGATCTTTGTTGTTCAAGCTATAGCAACTTCATGCCTTTTTCTAATTGCTCTCTATCCTCCGATTTTCGTCTTGATTCCAATCTTCTTGGCACGAGGGTCACTCATGAATGCTTCCCAACCGCTTAGTAGAAGTATTTTAATGGATGTTGTTCCAAAGTATCATAGAGGGAAGGTGAATTCATTCCAAGCCCTAGCTTGGGGACTTTTCTGGAATTTCTCAGCAGCAATAGGAGGATTCTTAATTGGCCCTAGTAATAATTATCGATTATGCTTTTTAATTACAGCAGGCGTTTATGTGACAGGAACATTACCAATCATACTTTTAATCCCCCTGGTCGCAAAAGAAAAAAACGCAACATAACCTGAATTTTTGGTATTCAGTTTTTTTTTCCCTCTCTTCTCAAACGCCATTTAATAACTTCGATATATTTTGAATTAGATTCACATCCTATAAAGGATAAAGAATGATTTATTGCAGAGATTATTGTGGTTCCTGAGCCGCAAAACCAATCTGCTACAATATCATTTGGTTGTGCTGTTATTTCTAAACAGCGATCTATCAGTCGAAGAGGTTTTTGAGATCTTACCCAATAAGATTTATCAAAAACGTCTCTATACGCTAATTCGCTTTTGGACTTATTATTGGGAATATCCCAAACAGATCGTAGTTGTTTACCAGTTTCTTTAAGTTTGTCAAAATCATAGCTTGCTGTTTTCATCGTCTCATAATTATAATTCCAGCTATCTGATTTTGCTAACCAAAGCAAATTCTCATGTGATGCAGTTAGGCATTTCTGGGAGAGATTAGGAAACGCATTTCGTTTATACCAGATAATCTCATTAATAATGCGAAAACCAGTTTTAAGGGCGAAGTAATTGATAATTCCAATGTTATGATAAGTTCCGCATATCCACATTGTTCCAGTTTCTTTTAATACCCTATAACTCTCTTTTAACATCTTCTCAATTAAGTTGCAATAATCAGTAAAGGTAATGGTATCCCAGCCTTCATTCATGATTTTCCAATCTCCCCCAAATCCCTTTAAATTGTTAATATTGTTCATTGATAATTTTTTCCCAGTGGATATTGCATATGGAGGATCGGTAATAATGATATCAATAGAATCATTTGAGAGTTTTGGTATGAATGTTAAACAATTTTCATTATGAATAGTATTGAGAGAAGAATCCTTCAGCAAAGAATAACAACCCTTTTTTGACTTTTTAATGAGCTTATCAATATATTAATATCCAATATTCAAAAAGATGATTATCGCGATGAGCTCAAAGAGGAAACTACTTGAATTTTGATTGTGTGATAAATTCTCTCAGTGAACTCTTCTAGAATTAAAATGGAAATATTAAAGATGTTAAAGTCATTAGCTAAAAAGTTAGAATTTTCAACAACTGCATTCTGGGAAAAAGAAAAGAGGGGTCATTTTACAACCTCCCTTTCTTCAGAGAAATTAGCTTTTAGCTGTCCTCCTGAATTTGGGGGAATTGAGACTCCTTCTCCTGAGGATTTATTTCTTGTTTCAATTGCTAGCTGTACTTTGACAACATTTCTCCATCTTTGTGATAACCTTCGAACTGAACCAAAGAGCCTTACTGTGACAACCGAAGCTGATATCACCTTTGATAAATCTGAAGGAAGGTATAAGTTTTCTACTATAAAGTGTATTATTAGCGCAAATGGGGATAAGTTTCTTCTGAAGAGAGCGAGCGAACTGACTCCAAAATATTGTCTTGTTGGGAGAAGTGTTAAACCAAAGCTAGAATATGAAATCAGAATTAATTCATCCAATTAAAATTAATGAATCGAATTGTAAGATTATTGTTGATCAGAACTTTGTGAATCTTATACTGTATGGGGAATTTGCATCCTGATATTCCAATCCCCATTATCCATAATACGTTTAACAGAATGAAATTTAACTATATTAATTTCCAAGATGGATTTTCTGTTTTTTACTACTAACAATGAAATTTTTGAGTTAGTAAAAAATTCTTGAATGACTGTAAAAAAGCTTTTAGTTATTGTAAAAACTATTATACAAGGAAATCTGCTATTAATTTCTATTCCTAAATCAAAGAATTAATAAACAAGGATTGTTAACATTTTAAACGGATTTATTCCTATTTTACTTATTTTTAACTATTTGGAAGTAGTAACAAAATGGATCAACAACTTGAACAATTACTGGAAGCATTTTGGATCGTCTTACCGCTAATGGTACTGTATGTAAGTCTTTTATTCTTTGGATTATGGAACTGGTTTAAGCAAAAAGAATTATTAGGGCAGAAGCGATATTTTTGGCTATTAGTAATCTTACTATTTAGTATAATTGGCCCTATTGCCTATCTAGTCGTCAATCATCAGTTAACACGTGAACAAAAAGATTTAATTGAATACGACGATTGGAGGGACTGAATTTGGGTGAAGTCGTAAAAATTAATGATTTATGTAAACATTATGGTTCTATAAAGGCTTTAGATAATATCTCATTATTAGTCCCAAAAGGATCAATTTTCGGTTATCTTGGACCTAATGGAGCAGGGAAAACAACCACAATGAAAATATTGATGGGATTCCTTCATTATCAAACAGGATCAGTGAGAATATTTGGACAAGAGGTAAAAAATGCTTCTCCTACTTTACATCAAAGAATTGGGTTCCTACCTGACTCTGAACTCCCGAAAAGCAGTTCAATAAAGAGATTTTTAACTATTAACGCAAGAATGAACGGAATTTCTCAACAAAATTCTCGGATAAATGAAGTTTTAGTACAATTTGGTTTGCGAAAACTTAGAAACAGAAAAATTGGCAGTTTATCAAAGGGACAAAAACAAAGGGTAGGATTAGCTAACGCTCTACTATCTGATCCTCCTTTATTGATCCTAGATGAACCCAATAGTGGTTTAGATCCTATTGCTCGTGTAAAAGTCCTTAAAATCCTCAAAGAATTATCAAAGGAAGGAAAAACTATTATTCTTTCCAGTCATATCATTAATGAAATTGACAAGGTTGCAACTGATATTGCTATTATTCATAGAGGAAGAATTCTTGAACAAGGAAAACGTTCAGATTTACAGAAGAAGTTCTTAGCACAAGGTACTTATATTGTTGCGGGGACGATAGATATTGATTCAATATTAACTTACAACTATATCGATTCATGTAAACAAGATTTCCAAGAACGATACATTATTCGGACTACTGGTTATGTCTCTGAAGAAAGACTTCTTTTGGATCTGATTGAGGCCAATTCTAAGATAAAATATTTCTCATCAGCAGAGACCAGTTTAGAAGACCTATTTTTAGAAAAAATTAACGATTGGAAGGAGGGTGCAGCAATATGAGTAAATTTGCATTCTATTGTCAGCTTAAAAACGATATATGGGATGATCGATTAAAATTTATCATTCTTTTATTTCTCTTTATATTTCAAGTAGTAACAAGTATAATCACAATATTTTATATGGAAGATTTACTAGCTCTTTTTGGATTTAATTTTATAGATCCTATCCCACCAACGGGTGAAGCAGCTTTTTTAGACTTTTTTGGAGATCAAATATTCTTTGGTGTTTTGATTATGACTTTGGGTTCCATGACTATCTTCGCAGGTGAAATCGAAAATGGATCTATACAATTTTCTCTCTCTAGGCCAATAAGTCGTACTGAATATGCCTTGGCAAGAATTTTAGCAAGATTATTTGTGCTTATTTCTCCCTTTGTGTTTGCGACTTTGATCGGATGGATATATTTGGGAATAGCTTTCGAAACATTTCCTTTTGAAAAACTCTTTTGGTCATCATTTATACTAATATTGTTATTTACCTATTTATGTATAACAACAAGTGCACTAAGCTCAAGAACCTCAACATTAACAGCAGGGATAGGTTCAATTACTATTTTTATTATACAATTTTCTATTGCTGCATTTGAACCTATTGAAATGCTCTCTCCACTTACTCTTGTGAATATATGGACTGAAATTATGACTAATCAGCCTTTTAATTTCACTCAAGAGCTCTTTATAAATATTGGTTTGCTTTTTGGATGGATAATTATTCCTTTGTTACTAAGCTTTTATGTTTTAAAAACAAGAGACCTTTAATTATTGGAATCTTGTTTTTTCTTCGCATTTTCTATGATAGAACGCAAATCTATATTAAATGACAAATAAAGATAGATAAGAGAGATAAAAATACTTAAAAAAATGCAAAAGAGACCAAAGATAAGGTTAAAGGGGAGAGAAACCAGATTAGGGTCGAGTTCTGGGAATATTAAAAATACTCCTATTAGATTTGTGGCAATTATTAGAAATAACAAAAACCGATTTTCAGAAGCAAAAATTACCCAGAGAAAATTATTGAGAAAAAGGATCACCCAAATAGTTTTTGTTCTGTATATAATTAAGAATAAGCTTACTATAGCTAAGGAAAAAAACAGAATACTGATTATTAATGCATTAGAAATTAGAGCCATTCCTATAACGAAGAAAAAGATCCACCACGCACTTAAAACTGTTTCAATTGGCGTTAAACGAGAAAATCCTAAATATAGATCAGAAAAAGCGGAGGACTTTGACTCAGAAGCCATATCCAATAGGAGAGCTGACCGCTGTCCTAATTGGGTTAATGAATATTTACCTTCAGCATCCTTTTGAACTAAATGCGCTTTAGTAAGCAAAGAAAGATGATAAGCAACATTACTCGAGGCAGGTAAAGTCAATTTATCTAAAAAGACAGAATAAGCCAAGGGATGGTCATTTCGGTATAAAATTCTTACGATTTTTCTTCGGATTTCATGATTTAATGATTTCAAAACCTCGGTTATATCACTCTCTGCTGAAGTTTGACTCATTATTCCTCTGAGCAAAGATACTGATTATAGATTTATAAGTTTGGATTAATTCAAAAGGTTGAGAAATGAAAGAATCTTATATTAATTATTTTTCCTTTTTAAAACGTGAGACAAGGCGCTTCCACAAAGATTTTTTTCTTTCTTCTAACATGATATCCCCCATTGCTCCTTTTGCTACAATCTTATTCTCAATTAAGTCTTGTTCAAAACCTTTGAATGATTCTTCATCAATAATTATGCTAAGTTTGGCTCCATATTATTTGATAAATAAGGAAAGGGCTTTGTCCAATTGAGAACCGATATTTTTTTCTTCAATCGAATTTGCGAAAACTAAGATTACTTCTTTCTCATTATCAATTTTAAAATCTAATTTAATATCTTTAAAAATGACTGATTTAAGCTCAGTCTATCCAAATGATTCCTTTGAAAAACTATACATAGCAGCTAAGAAACCTGTTTGAAGCGAGTGATCAGGATGCAATTTGTAATAATCACCACCAAAATACTTAGCGAAGAGAGGAATACCACTCGTTTGTAATATGAAAATGTCGTCTGGCAATTATTTCACCTCTTAACATCATCTTCCTCCATAGTATGCTTAAAGATATTAAGGCTATTGAAATTTTATCGTAAAACGAGGAAAAAACAACTTTAATGGTCAGAATTCTTTTCCTTTGTTAACTATCGATTATTTCTAAAATGAAGTAGTGATTATTTTTTCATTATAGGAGCGAACGTCTTGAGTTCAAATAAATGTGTTAATGCAATCGCAATCGGTGCCGGTTTTCGAGGGAATGACACGTATGGATTATATGCCTTAAGACACCCAGAAGAGTTAAATTTCATTGCTGTTGCAGAACCTAATCCAGTGAGAAGAAGAGCTTTTGCTGAATCGCATAAGATTCCCTCTGAGCTTCAATTTGAATCTTGGGTGCATTTATTACACCCCTCGATTAATAAACTAGCTGAAGCTGCATTTATTACTACCCCTGACCAATTGCACACTCAACCCGCTTTACAAGCTTTGAGTCTTGGATATCACGTTTTATTAGAGAAACCAATGGCGACAAAACTTGAAGAATGCATTTTATTAGTAAAAAAGGCTCAGGAAGTAGATCGACAATTACGAATTGCACATGTATTACGCTATACTCCTTTTTTTAGCACTGTTCATGAAATTATTAGATCAGGAAAATTAGGAAAGATAATCACAATAGATCATCGGGAAAATGTTAGCTATTATCATTATGCTCATTCTTTTGTACGAGGCAATTGGGCAAAAGAAAGTACATCGTCTCCTATGATTTTAGCTAAATCATGCCATGATTTAGATATAATTTATTGGTTTGTAGGATCAAGAGCTCAGAAAATCAGTTCATTTGGAACTCTGACACATTTTCGACCAGAAAATGCACCAGAGAGAGCAAAGAAACGATGCACGGATGGCTGTCCTGCTGCTCAGTCTTGTAAATATTTTGCTCCTCGATTTTATATCGACAATATCCCATTACTTCGTGTTGGCCGTGTTGGTGGATCTTATTATGTAAGTTTCATTGCAGGATTAGCTCTTGACCACCCACATTTCTTTTCAAAATTAGAACGAATTTTCCCTGCTTTACAGAAAACTCATGATTATAGGGGGTATCCAGTAAGAGCAATTTCAGAAGATTTGTCTCCTAAGGGAAAACTAGAAGCTTTAAATTCAGGTCCTTATGGGAAATGTGTTTATTATTCTGATAACGATGTTGTTGATCATCAGGTGACAATAATTGAATTCTCAAATGATGTTACTGCTACTTTTACGATGCATGGTTTTTCTCACGCTGAGGGACGTACACTTCGTATTGATGGCACTGAAGGAACCTTAATTGGGGAATTTCTATCCTCTGGAGATAAATTAATCCTGTATAATCATCTCCACGGTACGAAAGAATTGATTCTGGATACAGGAATAGACAAAGATCCGACTTATGGACATGGTGGAGGTGATCATGGTATTATTAAATCTTTTATTTCTTCTCTTTTAGAAAAACACAAAACTGAGCCCTTAACGAGTGCCAGAGCTTCACTAGAGAGTCATATCATGGCTTTTGCAGCAGAAGAAGCTCGCTTATCAAGTCAAGTTATCCAAATGGATGATTTTAGAAGACAATACAAAATCTAAACTGATAAGAGCGATAGTTTGAACCTAGTGCTTCGAATAGTAATCGAATACTTCGTTGAATATGAATGAAATTAACGAAAAAAGTAATTAGATTAAAGAGTATAAATGCAAAAACACCGAGTATACTCAAAATACAGCTTTTAAACTCATCTTTTATTCTAAATGGTGCTTAGAATGGAATCAATGTATGAAAATATGGCTAAAAGTGTTGTTGAACTTGACATGGAGAAAGCTAAGTCATTGGCCCAAGAAGCGATTGATAAGAAGCTACCTCTATTAGAGGTAATTGAGAAGGGATTTGGTGAAGGAATCAAACGAGTTGGAGAATTGTGGGATGAAGGAGAGTTCTTTCTTCCAGAATTAATGCGTGGAGCCCAAGTTATGCAAGAAGCAGTAGAACTAATTACACCTTTTCTCGAGGGTTCTGTTGCCTTGGAGTCAAAAGGTAAAGTAATTATGGCTACAATAGAAGGAGATATTCATACTATTGGTAAAACTATCGTAGCAACAATGTTGCGTGCAAATGGTTTTGATGTTATCGATTTAGGAGCAGATGTTAAAGCTGAAGTTATTGTTTCAGAAGCCAAAAAGCACAATGCTGACCTCATTGGTGTGTCAGCTCTTTTGACTACAACTATGATCGGACAGAAAAAAGTAATTGAGATACTGGAACAGGAAGAATATCGTGATAAGATAAAAGTGATGTTAGGTGGTGCACCAGTCACAGCAAGTTGGGTTGAGGAGTGTAAAGCAGATGGATATGCTGAAAATGCTGTAGCAGCGGTTAACCTAGCAAAGCAGCTCCTAGGAAAATCTTGAAAATATTGAACTGATGGATGAGATTAATTGTGGATTTTCTTTCTCTTCTACAACAAAAAGAAGTTGCATTATTCGATGGTTCATTAGGCACACAATTAATGATTCGGGGATTAAAACCTGGTGAAATTCCTGATTCATGGAATATTGAAAAACCAGAAATCATACAAAGTCTATTCAAAGAGTATTTTAGCTCTGGCAGCGATATGGTTCAAACTGCAACTTTTAGGGCAAATGGAGTTGCTCTAAGAGGATATGGATTAGAGAACTCAATTGAATCGATTAATGACGCTGCAGGGAGAATTTTAAGGAGTATTTGTCCTTCTGACAAATGTGTAATAGGAGACATTGGGCCTAGTGGGGAATTTTTACCTCCTGTCGGTAAAATTACAATTAATGAATTAGATCTAGGTTTTCGTCAACAAGCTCAAGCATTAGATCCTTATATCGATGCTTGGCATCTGGAAACATTTTCTGATCTTCAAGAAATCAAAACAGCGATCACAGCTGTACAAGAAGTATCAGATAAGCCCATTATTGCGAGTATGACTTTTAAAAAAACTCCAAGAGGATATTTTACGATAATTGGCAATTCCATTACTCAATGTGTTAATGAGCTTATTGACTTAGGAATCACAGCTGTTGGATCAAATTGTACTCTTGGCAGTGAAGATTTTTTTGGCTTAATGAAGGCTATGCGAGAAATAACATCTGATTTTCCTTTATCTGTTAAACCTAATGCTGGCCAACCAACAGTAGAAAATGGTGTATCTGTTTATAAACAAACTCCAGAAGAATTTGCAGAAGATATGCAAAAAATTTTAGATCTGGATTTACAAGTTATCGGAGGTTGTTGTGGAACTGGACCAGAACATATCCGATTACTTCGAGAAATAATCGATAAACTCAATGCAAGGCGATTTTAATGACAATATTAAGACCGAAAATAGAACTTTTGACGGAAGAATACAAAAAAAGAATCTTTCATGAAGCCAAGGAAATTCTGCAATCTCAAGGGATTGAAATTGAGAATAAAGAAGCCCAGATTTTATTACAGGAGCAAGGAGTAAGTCATAAAGATTCTAGATATTTCATTCCAGAAGATCTTGTGGAGAAGCTAAGACAATATCCACCTTCTGAGATTAAACTTTACGATCGCGAAGGAAAAGAAGTGATTAAATTATCAAAAGATTATGTTCACTTTGACCCTGGATCTGCAGCTATATTTATTCAGGATTTAGATACAGGTACTATTCGAGAAGCCACATCTACAGATTTTAAGAATTTTACTAGCATTGTTGATCATTTACCAAATATTGAAGCCCAATCTACGTCAATAGTTTATTCTGATGTTCCAAAAAATGCTCAGGATTGGCATCGCTTATACATAGCTTTACTAAATAGCTCAAAACCTATAATAACAGGAACTTTCAAAGTTGAAAGTTTTGCTATCATGCGAGAATTGCTAGAAACAACCCGAACTTCTCCAGAAAACTTGGCAAATAAACCTCTAGCGATTTTTGATGCTTGTCCTAGCCCTCCACTTATGTGGTCAGATCTCACCACTCAATCGGTCATTGATGCTTCAAAAAGTGGTATCCCGTCTGAATTTATAAGTATGCCACTCGCAGGTTCCACTGCTCCCATAACATTATTAGGCTGTGTTACTCAACATACTGCAGAAAGTTTAGCTGGCCTTGTGATTGGTCAATTAACAAAACGTAATTCACCTATTATTTGGGGTGGATCTCCTGCAGTTTTTGATATGAAGAATGGAACCACTCCCATGGGCGCTATCGAAACAATGATGATCAATATTGCTGATACTCAGATGGGAAAGTTCTTAAAACTCCCTACTCATGCTTACATGACATTATCCGACTCTAAAGTACCTGATGCTCAAGCTGGATTTGAAGGTGGAATTGGAGCTGTTCTTGCATGTCTAGCAGGGATTAACATGATTTCTGGGCCTGGAATGCTTGATTTTGAGTCAACCCAGAGTTTTGAAAAATTAATTATTGATAATGAGATTGCAGGAATGGCGAAGAGATTGGTTGAGGGTATTACTGATTATGGAGCCCCCTTCGCTGCTGAGATATTGGAAACGTATGATGCCAGCATTTCACTATTATCACACCCCACGACATTATCGCTATTTAGAAAAGAACTATATTTCCCCTTCCAAGTTAACGGGATTCAATCTATAAATAGGGAAACACGGGAGCAATGGAAAGCAAAAGGTGAAACATCAACTCGTGAAAGAGCTAGAACTATGGCTAAAAACTTGAGAAAACGGCCTCCTCGACAAATTATAGATCCATATATGAAAAAAGAATTGGATAAAATAGCTCAAGCCAATTTAAAGTAAATCTAATTTCCCCTCAAGAATAAAATTAAGAAATTTTCTTTAAATTAATAATTAATTCCATTCATTTTTTCTCCAACTTATTTTAACTGAATAAGAAACTAATTATTAATAATCACAGTTTTAAAAGTTAATATTTATTAAATAAATAAGTTACATTTAATTACCATTGTCACACCACTTCCACATTCAATTGAGTTTTTTCAGTAGCGATTTTTAAAACCTAATTTGCAACAATACTGAAGCTTTTAACTACACATTATTTCAGACCCTTTGGATGATAACATCTAATGCTGAAAAGTAAGGATGACCAGATGAACTTAAACCTCTTTCAACCAGACATGGCAGCATGGCAAACATCCATCCGTGAAAATAAGCCAATAATCTTCTTTTTTCAAGATAATCTATGTTTATACTGCCAAAATTTTCATACAATCGTCATTAATCATCCAAAAGTTCATGAAGTGTTAAGAACAGATTTTATTCCTATATTTCTTGATATCCATAGATATCCTGAATTTTATGACAGATATTATGATGCTGTTGGATCTTTGCATCATTTTTTTTCGGTAAAGGGAAGTTTACTGGGAAATTGCTCTCATTCCTCACCTCAAGCTTTTTTAAGAAAACTGAAACACCTTAAACAGTTTCAACCAAAAGTAATCGATCCATTTCCAGATCTACAAGAGAGCCAAACATCATATACAAAAACAATCTCAGAAGAAAGTAAAATTTTCCACCAAAAAATAAACTTAATTGCAGAAATTACGTTATCATCGCTTCTAAGTAGTTATGATCGATCCTATGATGGTTGGAACTTGGATGGAATAAAGAATCACCCGAGTAAAGCGATTGAATTATTTTTAATGCTCTATCAACGATCACGAGACTTGCAGCTATTAAATATTATTATGCCAACCCTTCGTGCTTCTTATAAAGGACTTTATGACAAAAAAATGGGTGGGTACTTTGAGTGTTCTAATAGAGATTGGAATCAAGTGGTTTCTTATCAAAAAACCATAGATAATAACATTCAGACAAGTAGAAATTTATTCCATACTTATCAAATTACCAATGATAGTCAATATTTAGATATTGTTGATGAGACGTTAAAATTCTGTATTAACGAGCTCTGGGATGAATCTAAAGGACTATTTCGTTATGCTATTTTAGCGCACCCTGAAAAACCCTCCCAAATGAATGAATCTTTCTTTACCAGAAGTAATTGTGACGCTGCAAATTTCCTTTTAGAAGTAGACAATATTTTGAAAGAAAACTTTGGAGATAGAGATTACGCTTCTCTAGTAAAACAAATATTGGATGTATTAGAAAAATCGGAAACTGAATTTGGGCTACCACATGATTTAGAAGCAGAAAGAGTACAATATCAGTATCTTCTTCAAGATCAAGCAGCTTATTTAGAATTGCTGCTTAATGTTTATTCTGTTTCAGGTAAAAAATTTTATCTTCAAAAAGCAGAAAAACTCATTGAAATCATCATGAAATATTTTATTGATAAAAAAACTAACCTTTTCAAAGATCGAGTATCATTTTCTCAAAATGATTTTGGCCCTTTAAATGCTATCTTATATCCAGTCCGTGAAAATGCACGAATAATTGGAAATTTCTTGACTTATTCTTTTTTGGAAATGAATTTAGCATATAAAGAAATAGCTAAACGTTGTGCAACTAGTTATTATACAAATTTTGGAATTTCCCGTGATGAACCATATCCACCTGAATTTGTTATTGCCAATCAACGATTGGTTGAAAGTCCGATTGAATTAAT